>CANSTU010000028.1 GCA_947650005.1 uncultured Lachnospiraceae bacterium | reverse complement strand
AGTCTAATGGATAGAACGGAGGCCTCCGACGCCTTTAATGCAGGTTCGATTCCTGTCGGGTGCATTTTGCTGTTTTAAAAGGCTTTATATCATTTTTTCAGGAATGAAGGTGAGAGTTTGAGCGAAGAACGTAAGACAGATGCCAGGAGAGTTGCATATCGGAAGGATACGTCTATGGAGAGCGGTCCCGGAGCGAATCAAAAGAAGGGTTCCTTAGGAAAGCTCCTCATCATTATTGTCGTGGCGGCCGTGCTTTTGGGTGCGGGCGTATTTCTTGGGATCATGCTTGGAAAGCGGGATAGCGGAGAGGAAAAGGGCACGGAAGAAACCTTGAGCGACGAGACGCAGGAGGAAGATACTTCCGAGGCGGTACCGGAATCACAGTCTGGCGTCATGGATACGCCGCTTTTGGAGAATGCCTATCCGGAGATCAATGAGCTGATCGGGAGGTATTATCAAGCGGCCGCTGTCGGAGACATTGAGACGATCAATTCTCTGCGGGATTTTTCGGAGCAGACGGAGCTTCTTCAGATTCAGGAAAAGAGCAAATATCTGGAAGGGTATGAAGATATCAACTGTTATACCAAACAGGGGCCGGAAGAGGATTCTTTCGTGGTATATGTGACCTACTATGCTAAGTTTTCGGAGGTAGAACAGAGGGTATGCGGGCTGAATACCTATGTGGTATGCAGGAATGAAAGCGGATATTATATCCACGACTGCACCGGGGACGAGGCCATGCGGGAATATAGGACCAGCGTGACCAAGCAGGATGATGTGGTGGATCTTTTTAACCGTGTGCAGGTGGAATATAATGAGACGGTGACGGGAAACGAGGAGCTGGCAGCTTTTCTCACCGAGCTTTCCGATAATTTGAAGACGGCGGTGGGGGATGCGCTTGTGGATGCGCAGATGGAAACGCCTGCGGAGAGTGTGGACGAACAGCCTGAGGCCGGAGAGAGCGCGGCTTCCCCTTCTTCGGTCCGTTCCATTGATGTGGTGAATATCAGAAAATCGGACAGTGAAACGGCGGATATTGTGGGAAAAGCCCAGATAGGGGATGAGTTTGCCCTATTGGAGGATAAGGCGAACGGCTGGTCGAAGATACGATACAACGACCAGGAAGCTTACATTAAGTCTGAGTTTTTGGAGGCTGTGGCAGAAGAGGCTCCCGAAGCGCAGGATGAGCAAACGTCTGAGGAAAACAGCGATGAGGGCGCAGGGACAACAGCGCCTGCAGAGCCCGTTTCCAATGAAGGGACGACGGTTCCCAACAGCGGCGTGTATCGTCTGACGGAGAGCGTGAATGTGAGAAGGTCTGCAAGCGAAGCGGCGGATCGTGTGGGTGTGGGATTCCCTGGAGATGAAGTGGAAATTCTCATGAAGCAGGCTGACGGATGGACAAAGGTAAAGTTTAACGGCGAAACAGGATACATTAAAACGGAGGTTCTGCGATAGCGGATAGCGTTCTATACGAGTAAAACTTTGTACAGGCAAAAATCTGTTGGAATTGGACAAAAGAGAATAAAAAAAAGGTTAAAGGGAATACCTAGAAAGAGGTATTCCCTTTTTGCAATAAATTGGTCCGTAGAAAAGATTAAATTTATCAATCTCTTTGATTTGAGCGCTTGTTGAACCGGACAGACGGGAGTAAGATTGAAAATTGACATTTTCAATCTCGGACTTTGTGACGCTGCGCGTCCCAAAGTTCCCGCTGATTAAAATGCCGCTTACGCGGCGGAATGAGAGGAAATATGAAAAGTGATGACGCCGCGGTGCTGCGGGAAATTCAGAAAAATACACAGATGGGGATGAAAGCGATTGATGCGATCGTACCAAAGGTGGCGGACGATCCCTTTGCCCTCCATCTGAGCAGACAGGAACTAAAATACTCGGAACTTCATAACAAGGCTCGCCAAGAGTTGCTGAAAGGGCATGAGGAGGAATATCGGCCCACAGGGTTTTCCGATTTGATGCTCAAAGGGAGCGTGTATGCCAATACGCTTTTAAATACCAGTACGAGCCATATAGCCGGGCTGATGATCCAGGGTAGCAACCGGGGAATTACGGAGATGTGTAAGGCCTTGAACCACCATGAGAATGCCGGAAACAGAAGCACGGAATTGGCGAAAGAATTGATGGATTTTGAAGAAAGGAGTATTGAAGAATTAAAAAAATATTTATAATAAAAGGCTCTGAATCCGTTTAGATTCGTTCGAAAAAGCACATAGGCACGTATTTCTGCCTTCAAAAGCTTGGATGGGATGGAAAAGTAACCAAAATTTTCTGATTTGACAAGTTAACGTAATAAAGTACTTGCGCATATGCATGTCACATTATATAATAAATACCGGACAGGGGCCGGTGATATCCGGGATGGGAAACCTGCCCGGGTATTTTTATGAAGACATGGTCTTGACGGAGGAATCGTGTGGGATCTTCGATTTCACAGGAGACGCGGGTTCCCTTAGCCTGATTGGAATGCCTGATAAAGCGGCATATGGGAGTTGGCGTGAGATTTTCAATTTCCCGAGCTTGAATGGAATGGAGTGCCTTCTAAAGCGGGCAAATGGGAATTAATATTTGAGAAGCGTTTCCGCAGGACGGGACTGTGCCATATACAGTTAAAGGAGGATAAAGATATGTCTTACGTGGATGAGGTAATCGCACAGGTAATTGAGAAGAACCCTGCACAGCCTGAATTTCATCAGGCAGTGAAGGAAGTCCTGGAATCCCTCAGAGTGGTGGTAGAGGCCAACGAAGAAGCGTACAGGAAGGATGCGCTGTTGGAACGTCTGGTGAATCCGGAGAGACAGATTATGTTCCGGGTTCCCTGGGTGGATGATAAGGGTCAGGTACAGGTGAATACAGGATTTCGCGTGCAGTTCAACAGTGCCATTGGGCCCTATAAAGGAGGGCTGCGCCTGCATCCTTCCGTAAACCTGGGTATTATCAAGTTCCTTGGGTTTGAGCAGGTGTTTAAAAATTCCCTGACAGGCCTTCCCATCGGAGGCGGCAAGGGCGGTTCCGATTTTGATCCCAAGGGAAAATCCAACAGGGAAGTGATGGCTTTCTGCCAGAGCTTTATGACGGAGCTTTATCGCCATATCGGCGCGGATACAGACGTTCCTGCAGGGGATATCGGGACGGGCGCCAGGGAGATCGGATACATGTATGGGCAGTATAAGAGGATCCGTAACGTTTACGAAGGCGTCCTCACGGGGAAGGGATTAACCTATGGCGGTTCCCTCGCCAGGACTGAGGCCACCGGCTATGGCCTTCTGTATATCACCAAAGAAATGCTCAAGTGCAACGGAATCGATATAGCGGGTAAGACGATTTCTGTGTCCGGTTCCGGTAATGTGGCAATCTACGCGATTCAAAAAGCGTACCAGATGGGCGCAAAGGTAGTAACCTGCTCCGATTCCACGGGCTGGATATACGATTCGGAGGGGATCGACCTGGATGCCCTGAAGGAGATCAAGGAAGTGAAACGCGGAAGGGTTTCCGATTATCTGAATTACAGGCCGAATGCGGAGTATCATTCAGGTAAAGGGGTATGGAGCGTAAAAGTGGATATCGCACTGCCTTGTGCCACACAGAATGAGCTGATTCTTTCCGATGCGGAAGGGTTGGTTGCCAATGGCGTAAAGGCGGTATGCGAAGGCGCCAACATGCCCACGACCCTGGAGGCTACGGAATATCTGCAGAAAAACGGCGTCCTGTTCGTGCCCGGCAAGGCGGCCAATGCCGGAGGCGTGGCCACGTCCGCGTTGGAGATGAGTCAGAACAGCGAGCGTTTGAGCTGGAGTTTTGAGGAAGTGGACGAAAAGCTGCAAAACATTATGGTGAATATTTTCCATAACCTGGATGATGCTGCAAAGCGGTATGGCTGTGCAGGCAACTATGTGGCCGGCGCCAACATCGCAGGATTTGAAAAGGTTGTGAATGCCATGACGGCGCAGGGAATTGTATAAGTTGATCATGGAAGCCCGGAAACGCGATGTTTCCGGGCTTTTTTTCGGTAACCGGTCTTCATCTGCAAATTTATGTCCGCTGAAGTGGGCAGGAAGGTTAAAAAAACGATTGACCGGCCCGAAGATTGTGCATATAATACACTCAATATGAAGGGGGACCGTTTTAATTTTAGAGTACTGTTAAAAATATCGCAGGTAGATGAGCGATATGCATGGGGGTGGGCGTGGATTTCATACGTGCCACAAGCTTCCCCGCGGATGAGGGCCGCCCGAGGCGGCAGAATGGGAGGGAAAATGGAACTGGCGTTGATTGGTGCAGGAAATCGGGGAATGACTTATGCGGCCTATGCATTTGAGAAGAAAGGCGTACGGATCGCGGCGGTGGTGGAACCGAACGCAGACAGACGGGAGCGGGCGGCACAGCAGTTCGATATTCCAGCAGCGCGCTGCTTTGCATCTGCGGAGGATTTTTTCAAGGCGGGAAGGATTTGCGAGGCCGCGATCATCGCCTCATTGGATCGGGATCATTACGAGGAAGTGATGGAGGCCTTGGATGCGGGATATGATCTGCTGCTGGAGAAACCAATTTCGCCGAATCCGGCCGAGTGCCTGGCTATCCAGGAAAAGGCGCAGACGCTAGGCAGAAAGATCACGGTCTGCCATGTGCTGCGCTATACCAACTTTTTTTCACGAATTAAGGAGATCATCGACAGCGGGACGCTGGGCAGGCTGGTCAGCATCGATCATAGCGAAAACATTGGGAATTTCCATATGGCCCATTCCTTTGTCAGGGGTAACTGGCGCAACAGTGAACAGAGCAGTCCCATCATTATGCAGAAATCCTGCCATGACTGTGACTTATTAGTATGGTTTACCGGAAGCGCGGCCAGGGCTGTTTCTTCCTTTGGCAGCCTGACTTATTTTAAAAAGGAAAATGCGCCCGAGGGAGCGGGCGAACGCTGCCTGGAATGCGGCGTGGCGCAGCAGTGCAGATACGATGCCCAAAAGGCCTATCTGCCAGTGGCTGGACAATGGCCGGCGGAGGTGGTATGTCCCACGGATTCACCGGAAGAGCTGCTTGAGGCCCTGAAAACGAGCCCCTATGGCAGATGTGTCTACCGATGTGACAATGACGTATGCGACCATCAGGTTACGGTGGTGGAATTCGAAAACGGGGTGACGGCCACCTTTCATCTGAGCGCTTTCACCAACCGGAATCACCGCCGGCTCCATATCATGTGCGAGAATGGGGAAATATATGGGGACGATGAGGACAATATATTGGAGATCTCCCGTTTTGCCTCCAACCAGGCGGACGGATACGACAGGAAGCAGATCATCCCAGCCAAGGTGGGCGGCGGCCATGGCGGCGGCGACTCCGGCCTGGTGGATGACTTCCTGCGCCTGGCGGAAGGCAGGGGAGGAGAAGAGAGCAGGAGTTCCATCGGCCTTTCCGTGGAGAGCCATTTAATCGCTTATGCCGCGGAACGTTCCAGGGTGGAGGGCAGGACGATTGAGATGAAGGAATTGAGGAAGATGCTGAAAAAGGGGAAATGTGACTAATGTGAGAGCTTTGATTTCACAATTAAGTTCTCGGGTTGCGGAAAGGCAAAGGTTATTGATATGCAAAAAAGAAGGGCGGACAGGGCTGTCCTGATCTATATCTGCCTGGCGGCGGTGTTGATTCTGGGGATCCGGTATTTTGAAGAAGTGGTCGGCTGGATATCCAGGCTTTGGAATGTGATGTTTCCTTTGATTATGGGGCTGGCCATCGCATATGTGCTCAACATTATCCTGGTCCGGGTGGAACGGTTTTATTTTCCCGGATCCAAAAACAGATTCATCAATGCCTCCAGGCGCGGCGTGGGTATCGTGGTCTCCATCTTGCTGATCCTGGGAATCTTCGCCCTGGTGGGAGGGCTGGTGATCCCGGAGCTGATTAAGGCCTTTGGTCTGATCGGTCGGAATGTGCCGGTGTTCATGGAGGATGTGGCGGTCTGGCTGGAAGAACACAGTAGGGTGGATGCCGTAAAATATCTGGAGGGACTGGACTGGGACGATTTGGCTCAAAAGGCCATAGCGGCTGCCCGCTCCGGCCTGGGCAGCGTGCTCGGCTCCACGATTTCTGTGGTAGGCAGCGTGGTGGGCAGTGTGATTAATTTCTTCATCGGCCTCATTTTCGGCATTTATATCCTGTCCGGAAAAGAAAAGCTCGCTTCTCAGCTCCGGCGCATTCTGTCTGCCTATGTGGGCAGAGAAACGGTGGAGAAACTGCGCACCGTCTATCATACGGCGGATGAAACTTTTTCCAGTTTTATCATCGGACAGTGTACGGAAGCGGTGATTTTGGGTACACTATGTACAGTGGGAATGCTGCTTCTGCGTTTTCCCTATGCGCCTATGATCGGAGCGTTCATCGGGGCCACAGCCTTAATCCCCATTGTGGGGGCCTATCTGGGCGCTGCCGTGGGGGCGTTCATGATCCTGACCGTGGATCCTATAAAGGCTGTTCTGTTTGTGCTGTTCATCGTGGTTCTGCAGCAGCTGGAAGGTAATCTGGTCTATCCGAAGGTGGTGGGAAGCTCCATCGGCCTGCCTGGCATCTGGGTGCTGGCAGCCGTGACCGTGGGCGGCGGCCTGATGGGTATTGGAGGGATGCTTTTGGGCGTGCCGGTAGCGGCCACAGCTTATAAGCTTCTTGGGAAGGATGTGAACCGGAGAAATGCAGCCAGGACGTCTGCAGAAAACCGGAGAAGGGAAAACAGACAGAAACAGGAGGCACAAAGAGAAAACGCCAGGACGGAACAACTCCGGAAAGAAAATCCCCCCAAAGAAAGCTTTGAGAAAGAAAGCGGGCGGATGGAAAATTCTAAAGGAGGCAAGGGGAGAAGAAAAGGCGTTTAGATGGGAGCGAAGTTTGAAACCTCTTTTCAAACTCTTTATCGGTGGGTGTATCGCGGGCAAAGTTTGCGATATGCAGGGGTATCTATATGAAAATGCAGTACAAAAGACTGGCCTATAACCGCATTGTGATGACAGTGATCCTGATTCTGGTGCAGATTATCTGGTTTTTGTTCGTTATGCTTCGACTGGCCAGATATGCAAGTTGGATTTCCACGGCATTCACGATCCTGAGCGTGGTTATGGCGTTATATATTATCGGGAAGGACGACAATTCCGCTTATAAAGTGGGATGGATTGTGTTGATCCTCGTCCTCCCGCTGCTGGGTGGATTGCTTTACCTGTTCTTGGGGGACAAGAAGCCTTCCCGCAGGATGCGAAGGAAGCTGCAGGCCAAGCACAGGCAGTATCGGGACGAGCTGCTAAAGGAAGGGATTTTGCCGGAAGAAATGGAAGAAAGCCTCAGCAGGGCAGCGGGCACATTCCGGTATGTGAGGAATGTGAGCGATTTTCCGGCTTATGAAAACACGCAGGTGACCTACTATCCTTCCGGAGAGGCGATGTTTGCGGACATGCTGGCGGAGCTGCGCGGTGCAAAGCACTTTATCTTTGTAGAATATTTCATCGTGGAAGAAGGGGAGATGTGGGAACAGATCCTGCATATTCTGGAGGAAAAGGCGGCGGCAGGCCTAGACGTCCGTATGATCTATGATGATTTTGGATGCCTCGCCCGTCTTCCTGGAGGGTATTATGCCCAGTTGGAAAGGCGGGGGATCAAATGCATTGCGTTCAACCCGGTCATCCCGCTGTTTTCCATGGTCATGAACCATCGTGACCATCGAAAAATCCTGGATATTGACGGCCATACGGCATTTACGGGAGGGGTCAATCTGGCTGACGAATATATCAATATCAATTCCCGATTCGGTTATTGGAAGGATACCGGGGTACGCTTGAAAGGAGAAGGCGTTTGGAGCTTTACGGAAATGTTTCTGGAAATGTGGGACGCTTTCCGGAAAGAGGATACGGATCTGGCCCGCTTCAAACCCCACGTATGGCATCCGGAACCCTTTAGCGGAAAAGGGGTGGTCTGCCCTTATACGGATTCGCCTCTGGACCGGGAAGCGTTGGCTGCGAACGTATACGTGGATATCCTGAATCAGGCCAAGCGGTACGTCTATATTTATACCCCTTATCTGATTGTGGACGATGTGATACGCAACGCTCTGTGTCAGGCGGCCATGAGAGGAGTGGATGTGCGGATCGTCACCCCTGGCACGCCGGATAAGCCCATGATCTTCCGCCTGACCCGATCCAACTATCCGCCTCTGCTGCGGGCGGGAGTCCGGATTTATGAATACACCCCCGGATTCCTCCATGGCAAGAGCTATGTATGTGACGATGAGTTTGGCGTGGTGGGCAGCGTGAACATGGATTTCAGGAGTTTATACCTGCATTTTGAATGCGCCACGCTTCTGTACCGGACGGAAGGGTTGGCGGAATTGAAGGAAGATAACCTGAAAACCATGGAATGCGGCAGGGAGATCACCTTGAAGGACTGCAAGCAGGGGCTTTTGGGAGCTCTGTTCGATGACGTGCTGCGTCTGTTTGCGCCGTTGTGTTAGAAGGATGAGGAGGACGCCGGGAGAGTGTGCGCCGGCCCGGACTGGAATACCCGCCGCCCGGGCCGGCGCTCCCTCTTTCCTGGCTGGTTGGTTAAGATCCCATTCAATCAGCAAAAGGAGCCTATGGAATGGCTGATTTCGTAGATGCGTTAAAGCAAAGAAATCTAAAGAAAATAAGGGCTTTTCCCAAATCTGACTTGCATAATCATTTTGTATTGGGCGGATGCAGGCAGTATTTACGGAAAACGACAGGCTTAAAAATAGAGCCTGTTAAAAATCCGATATCGTCTATGGATGAAATGCATGCATGGAATCGGGAAAACCTTGGGGAAAGGTTCGAGACATCGGAAATGAGAAAGGTTTTGATCAAAGCGGCTTTTTGGCAGGCTCAATATGACGGCGTTGCCGTGCTGGAGATCGGAGAAGACGTCTGGGGCCTTTCAGAATACTTTCATAATGATATCGACGAACTGATTGAAGCATTTACTACCGCTCAGAAAGAAATTGCTCCGAATATTGAATTACGGCTGCAGATCGGTCTGTCAAGACATTGTCCGATCGAATATTTGGAAGACTGCTTATCCCATTTTTGGGGGAACAAGGCTTTTTATTCGATCGATTTATATGGAAACGAATTCGCGCAGCCGATTGAAAATTTTAAATCTATTTATCGCAGAGCAAAAAAGGAAGGACTGTGTCTAAAAGCGCACGTCGGCGAGTGGGGAACCGCTGAAGATGTGAGAAGGGCTGTGGAAGAACTGGATCTTGATGAGGTCCAGCACGGCATCCGCGCAATTCACGATGAAAATGTCGTCCGCTTTTTAGCCGATCATCGTATCCGCCTAAATATTACCCCAAGCAGCAATATACTGCTCGGAAGGGTTCCCTCCATGTCTAGCCATCCCATCGGCCGGCTCTATCGCAGCGGCGTAGATGTCACAATTAACTCGGACGATATTCTGATTTTCGATTCGGATGTATCAAAAGAATATTTACGCCTATACGAATCGGGATGTTTATCGGCAGAAGAATTGGACAGTATCCGCCAAAACGGACTAACAACCAATCGGATTTTGATTAAGGAGTGAAATTTGAAACTCCGTTTCAATTGCCCTAAATGCCCTTTTCCTTATCGTTGACAGGAAAACGGTTTGCAATTATAATATGATACATTAAGCATATAGAATACCGCTTGCGGCGTACAATGAGATCACCCTGATTTGATTTTCCGCTAAAGCGGGCAGATGGGAGCAGGATTGAAAAACAAAATTTTCAATCACCCCGATTTGTATGCCCGCAAGAGCGGGTAGATGGGAGCAAACATGAGAAAATACGGTGTGAACGAACTGAGGAAGATGTTCCTGGAATTTTTTGAGAGTAAGGGCCATTTGGCCATGAAAAGCTTTTCCCTGGTACCCCATAACGACAACAGCCTGCTTCTGATCAACTCCGGCATGGCTCCGTTAAAACCCTATTTCACCGGGCAGGAGATCCCGCCCCGCAAAAGGGTAACCACCTGTCAGAAGTGTATCCGTACGGGTGACATTGAGAACATTGGGAAGACGGACCGGCACGGCACTTTTTTTGAAATGCTGGGCAACTTTTCTTTTGGAGACTACTTTAAGAAAGAAGCCATTGCTTGGTGCTGGGAGTTTTTAACCGAGGTAGTCGGTCTGGATGCGGACAGGCTCTATCCTTCCATTTATCTGGATGATGATGAGGCTTTTGAGATCTGGAACCGGGAGATTGGGATCCCTGCGGATCGGATTTTCCGTTTCGGGAAAGAGGACAACTTCTGGGAGCACGGTTCCGGCCCCTGTGGCCCCTGCTCCGAGGTATATTACGACCGGGGAGAGAAATACGGCTGCGGGAAGCCTGGCTGCACCGTGGGCTGCGACTGCGACCGTTATATCGAAGTGTGGAATAATGTGTTCACCCAGTTCGACAACGACGGGCACGGCAACTATACGGATCTGGCTCAGAAGAACATCGATACCGGCATGGGACTGGAGCGCCTTGCGGCAGTGGTGCAGGATGTGGACTCTATCTTTGATGTAGATACCATCCAGGCGCTGAGGGGCCGGGTTTGCGAGCTGGCCGGGAAAACATATAAAGAGAAGCAGGAGTGGGATGTATCCATCCGCATCGTGACGGATCATATCCGTTCCGCCACATTCATGATTTCAGACGGTATCATGCCTTCCAACGAGGGAAGGGGTTATGTGCTCCGCAGGATCATCCGCCGTGCGGCCCGCCATGGCAGGCTCCTCGGAATCGGGGAAAAGAATGGGGAGGGCTTTCTCGCTGAGCTTTCCCGCACCGTGATCGAGGGAAGCCGGGACGGTTATCCGGAATTGGAAGAGAAGAAGGAATTCATTTTCAATGTATTAACCCAGGAAGAGGGCAAGTTTGAGAAGACCATCGACCAGGGACTCGGGATCCTAACGGAGCTGGAAGAGCAGATGGAAAAGGAAGGGAAAACGCAGCTGGCCGGGGAAGACGCCTTCCGGCTGTACGATACCTACGGCTTTCCCATCGATTTGACCAGGGAAATCCTGGAAGAAAAGAACTATACGATAGACGAAGAGGGCTTTTGCGCTGCCATGAAGCGGCAAAAGGAAAAGGCCCGTGCGGCCAGGAAGGTGACCAACTATATGGGCGCGGACGTGACCGTGTACGAATCCCTCGATCCGGCAATCACTTCAGCGTTCGTGGGTTATGACAGGCTGGCCTGGGAATCTCCCATCACGGCCATGACCACGGAAAGCGAAGTGGTAGAGGCCTTGACCGACGGAGAAAACGGAACCATTATCGTGGACGAGACGCCGTTCTACGCCACCATGGGCGGACAGAGCGGGGATATCGGCATAATCCGCTGCGGCGACGGGGAATTCGAGGTGACGGAAACCGTCCACCTGATGGGCGGCAAAATCGGCCATATCGGCAGGATGGTAAAGGGGATGCTGAAAAAAGGCGATGAAGTGACCCTTTCCGTGGACGTATCCAATCGGGCGGATACCTGTAAGAACCACAGCGCTACCCATTTGCTGCAGAAAGCCCTGCGTACCGTGCTGGGTTCCCATGTGGAACAGGCGGGTTCCAATGTGGATGCGGGCAGGCTGCGTTTTGACTTCAGCCATTTTACAGCCATGACGGCGGAGGAACTCTCCCAGGTGGAGCAGCTCGTAAACGAGCAGATCGAGAAGCGTCTGGCGGTGGAAACGGCCGTGATGACCCTGGAGGAGGCGAAGAAGACAGGGGCTATGGCTCTGTTCGGGGAAAAATACGGGGACAGCGTGCGAGTGGTGCGCATGGGAGACTTCTCCACAGAACTGTGCGGCGGCACCCATGTGGGCGGCACAGGGGAGATTATGGTCTTTAAAATCCTCTCCGAAAGCGGTGTGGCAGCCGGCGTGAGAAGAATTGAAGCCTTAACGGGCCCGGGCGTATTCGCTTATTATAAAGAAATGGAAAGCAGGCTGGAGGAAGCGGCCAGGATCGCAAAGGCCACTCCTGCCAATCTGACGGAGCGGCTAGAGCATTTGATGGCGGAGGTGAAGCGTCTGTCCGCTGAGAACGAATCCCTGAAGAGCAAGGCCGCCAGGGAATCCCTGGGGGATGTCATGAATCAGGTAAAGGACGTCAAGGGCGTGAAGCTGCTGGCTGCTCGCGCGGACGGAGTGGACATGAACGGCCTGCGGGAGCTCGGTGACCAAATGAAGGAAAAGCTTGGTGAGGGCGTGATCCTTCTGGCCTCTGAGAAGGACGGTAGGGTGAATCTGGTGGCCATGGCAACGGACGGGGCTATGGCGAAGGGGGCTCATGCGGGAAATCTGATCAAAGGAGTCGCTTCCCTGGTGGGCGGAGGCGGAGGCGGCCGTGCGAATATGGCCCAGGCCGGCGGAAAGAATCCTGCGGGCATCGATGAGGCTATCGGGCGCAGCCCCCAGGTTCTGGAGGGCCAGATCGGCTAGATTTTCCCCTTTTGTGAGGCGTGCCGGCCAGTCTGAAAGCGTTCATGGGAAAAAAGATCGGAAAATGTGAAAAAAGGAGTTGACGTGCCCGCATTTTTTGGTATAATATTTCTTGTGCATTGATATGCATAAAAAACCCGGTCAGCCATGCACTTGAAGGGACTGAAGGGAGGTCAGGTGTGGATTATGTCGAACATTATCGTAAAAGAAAATGAGACTTTGGACAGCGCTTTACGTCGTTTTAAAAGAAGCTGCGCGAAAGCTGGTATCCAGCAGGAGATTCGTAAAAGAGAGCATTACGAAAAGCCCAGCGTAAGACGGAAGAAGAAGTCCGAGGCGGCAAGAAAACGTAAATATAACTAAGCAAACGTAAGTCCTTGGTATGCATGATATCAAGGACTTGTGTTTTAATCGGATAGTATTTTTCCTGTCCGGGTTGCTGAATATTGCGATTTGCGGGAAGTTATACCCGCAAACAGCAGAGATTCAGGCTCCGAATGCCGGCGTCATACGGCAGGCCGGAGATACATAAAGGGAAAAGGAAATGCTTTTATCAGACAGGATCCAGATGCTCCAGGGAATCGATACGTGGCATCTTTTGGCCACATTCTGCATTTACAGCATCCTAGGGTGGTGTGTGGAATCGGCTTATATGTCGTTGTGCAACAGAAAGCTGACGAACCGCGGTTTTGTAAAAGGGCCGTTCTGCCCTATATACGGCGTGGGCGCTATGGCCGGTTATTTTCTGCTGCATGTTTTTGCGGACAATGTGGTGCTTCTCTATTTCGCAGGAGCGATAACGGCAACTGCCTTTGAATATATGGTGGGAAGGCTGATGTTGAAGTTGTTCGGCGAGGTATGGTGGGATTACAGGGAGAAGCCCTTTAACTATCAGGGAATTATCTGTCTGGAAAGTACGGTGGCCTGGGGATTCTATGCGGTCATCATCATCGGTTTTCTACACAGGATTGTGACGGGAATTGCATCCTGGTATACATATGGGATCGGCCTGGTGATCCTGAAAACGGTAATCTTTATTTTTACGGTTGATTTTCTCTGGCATCTTTTGGAGGCGTTCCATGTGGATTTGGCAGCATCCAGAGACAGGCTGGTGGAAAAATATTATGAACTGAAGGACAGATGGTACTAGAAGACACAGGAGGAAGACAGAATGAACTGGAAGAAAAGAATTGCCAGCCTGGCGCTCGCGGCCGTGATCGGAATCAGCACCTTTCTGGGCGCAGGAGTGCAGGCCGAAGCCGCCGGCGTGATCGCGAAGGGCGTGGACGTGTCCAAATATCAGGGTGCGATCAACTGGAGCGCGGTTGCGGCAGAAGGATACAAGTTCGCATTTATCAAAGTGGGAAGCGCGAAGAGCGGTGTGGATCCCTATTTTGCGGCAAACATGGTGGGAGCGAACGCGGCAGGACTGAAGACCGGTGTCTATCTGTATTCCTATGCCACCACCGTAGAAGGAGCCATGGCGGAAGCGCAGTTTACGCTGATGGCAATCCAGGCTTTTACGGTGAATATGCCGGTGGTATTCGATCTGGAGGATGAGGTACATAAGGCTATGACGCCGGAACAGTTAATGGCCCTCACCGTGGCATATTGTTCCGTGATCCAGAACGCAGGATACTATCCCATGGTCTATTCCAGCAAGAACTGGCTGACTCAGCGCATGGGGCCCGTTCCCTATGACGTATGGGTGGCGCAGTATGCGGATGCCTGTGAATATCCCAATCCGTCTTTCTGGCAGTTTACCGACTCCGGTACGGTGGGCGGAATTGCGGGTAACGTTGATTTGAACTTCCAGTTCAAGGATTATTCCAATATCATCATTCCTCACGGGTTTGTCACCCGGGGAGGACAGACCTATTTCTACAACAATTACCGGATGCAGTACGGCTGGGTGGACTATGAAAACAACCGCTATTTCATGAACCCGGACGGCACCATGTATAAACTTGGCTGGCTGTCGGACGGTGCGAATGCATTCTATCTGGACCCGTCGGACGGCCACATGCACCGCGGCCTGTCTACGATCGCCGGCAAGAAGTTCTTCTTTGCAGAAACCGGCCTGATGCAGACTGGTTACGTAGTGATTAACGGTCTGACCTATCTGTTCGGAGCGGACGGCTCCATGCAGTATGGCTGGTTCACGGATCCCGCCGGACTGCGCTATTTCCAGGAGGACGGCAGCATGGCTGTTAACAAGACCCTGGCGCTGGACGGAAAAACATGGGTATTTGACGCCAACGGATTCGGCACGGAGATGGTGCAGCAGGATATCGACCTGACAGGAGTGAATCCCGCTGCCTGGCAGTTTGATCCGGCAACGGGAAATATGATTGATACCACGACCGGGCTTGTGGTGGATCCGGCGATCGTGGCGGCTGTGATGGCGCAGGCGCAGGCGGCGGCAGGAAAGTAAGAGACACACATTACCATGAATCATAACAAAAGGCCATTTCCGCGGCATCGGCGGGGATGGCTTTTTGATTTGGCGATTAAGCGAGCCTGGGATATGGCGGGAAAGGGGAAGGCGCGCCAGTCTGCGTCGTCCGCACCAAACGGCCCTCTACTTTTCCTGCCCTCCAAGCAGATCCATTCCTCGCCTCCCGACGCCTTCCTCCTCTAAGAATAATCTGGCAGACAGCACATAGAATATGTTATAGAAACTGCGTAGAGGGGGAGTATCCCTTATGATGAGACGTTTAGGGCGTAAGCTTCTGGCTGCCTTGCTGATTCTGGTTTTGATGGGCGTCCCGCCCGTCAGAGGGTTTGCATCCGACACCGCCACGGAAGAGCCTGTTGAGGAAGAAACATCCGGTGAGGAGAGCGCCGGAGAAAGCGAAAACGCCGGATCAGGTGTGGCAGGGGCTCCGGCCGTGAACATTTCCGCTCCGTCGGCGCTTCTGATGGAAGCCTCCACGGGAACTGTGATTCTGGAGCGGAATGCTGACGCAGTGTGTTCGCCTGCCAGTATCACTAAGATCATGACCCTTCTTCTGATTTTCGAGGCATTGGACAGGGGAGACATCAAGCTGGAGGATGAGGTGATGACGAGCGCCCATGCCCAGTCCATGGGAGGAAGCCAGGTTTTTCTGGAAGAGGGCGAGATACAGACGGTGGATACGATGATCAAGTGTATCGCGGTGGCCAGCGGCAACGACGCGGCGGTGGCCATGGCGGAATTCATAGCGGGAAGCGAAGAGGAATTCGTATCTCGGATGAACGAGAGGGCGCGGGAACTGGGTATGGAAAATACCCATTTTGAGGACTGCTGTGGCTTAACGGATTCGGACAGTCATTATACCACGGCCAGGGATGTGGCGGTTATGTCCAGGGAACTGATTACAAAGCATCCTGCAATTTACGATTATACGATGATCTGGATGGAGGATATCACTCACAATACAGCTAGAGGCAGTTCTCCTTTTACCCTTTCTTCCACCAATAAACTGTTAAAGCAGTACCAGTGGACCACGGGACTGAAAACCGGTTCCACCAGCAAGGCGAAGTACTGCCTTTCGGCAACGGCGAGAAAAAACGACATTGATTTGATTGCCGTGGTTATGACAGCCCCCGATTATAAAGTACGTTTCGAGGATGCGGTAACCTTGCTGAACTACGGCTACAGCATCAGTTCCCTCTATAGGGACGAGAATAAGGATACGCTTCCAGAAATCAAGGTGGAAGGCGGCGTGGAGGAGAGTGCGGGGCTGATGTACGAGGGCGGTTTTTCTTACCTGGATGTGAAGGGGAATGATCTAAATCAGGTGGAAAAGCTTCTGAGCGTGCCGGAGCACGTAATTGCGCCCGTCAGGGAAGGCGACCGGGCAGGTGAAGTGATTTACCGCCTGAACGGGGAAACCATAGGAACGGTGAACGTCCTGTTTTCCCGGTCCGTGGATGCGGCGGGATACAAGGACTATCTGTTGAAAGTTATTTTTTCCCTTCTTTTATAATGGGGGGAAATGTGTTATACTTCTTTTCAGATGACAAAAAGGAGCGGGCCTGTGATTGGTTTGTTAATTTGCATGGCATGTGCGGCGGCAGCGATGCTGGCTGTAGGCGTCCGGGATGCCGGCCGGTTTGTGACGGTGGAATACCGGTTTTCGTGTAGAGGATTGAAAAAAAAATATCGTTTTGTCATGCTTTCCGATCTGCATAATAAGCGATTCGGGGCACATAATGAAAGGCTCCTTGAGAAGATTGACGAATACAGGCCGGATGGCGTGTTGATCGCAGGAGACATGGTTACATCCCAGGTGAACGCGGATTATGGCCCGGCCGGGGAATTGGTGGAGGCGCTGGCCGGGAAGTATCCGGTTTATTATGCAAACGGAAACCATGAATACAGGATGAAAACCGAATCCAAACGGTATGGCTTCGGATATGATGCATACCATAGGAAGCTGGAGGATAAGGGCGTGGTGTTCCTGGAAAACGGGAACGTTTCTCTTCCGGAACAGGGAATCCGTATTTTCGGGGTGGAAATCGACCGGAAGTATTATGGCAAGCTGCGCAGGAAGCCGATGTCGGAGGATTATCTCCCTGCGCTCCTTGGGAAGGCCCGCCCGGGGGAATATACGATTCTGCTGGCCCATAATCCGGATTATTTTCCTGAATATGCGAGTTGGGGGGCGGATTTGGTTCTATCCGGGCATGTGCATGGCGGGATTATGCGGCTGCCCTGGCTGGGCGGTGTCCTGTCTCCGGCGCTGCGCCTGTTTCCCGAGTATGATGGCGGCCTCTTTGAGAAGGGGAAAAGCCGTATGGTGTTGGGAAGAGGGCTGGGGAGCCATACCATCCCGCTGCGTTTTTTCAACCCGGGGGAGCTGATTGTTGTGTCACTGAATCCGGAGGCCGGGGGACGGAATATAAGATTGTAAAGAAGGGCGCTTTCAATCTCCCGGACTTGAGTGCGTTATAGTACGCGGATGGGAATAAAAATGGCAATTGAAATAAAACTGGAGGCTTTTGAAGGGCCCCTGGATCTGCTGCTCCATCTCATTGAAAAGAATAAGGTGGACATCTATGATATCCCCATTTCGGAAATCACAGAACAATACTTGGATTATATTCGGCAGATGGAAGCACAGGATATGAACGTTATGAGCGAATTTCTCGTAATGGCGGCCACGCTTTTGGATATTAAATGCCGGATGCTGCTTCCCAAAGAGGTGGACGAGGATGGGGAAGAAGAGGATCCAAGGGCGGAACTGGTGCAGAAGCTGTTGGAATACAAGGCCTATAAATATATGTCCTTTGAATTGAAGGATATGCAGACGGATGCGGGGAGAGCCTTTTACAAAGGGCCCACGCTGCCTCAGGAGGTGGCTTCCTACCGGGCGCCGGTGGATTATGAGGAGCTTTTGGGCGATCTTACGCTGCGCAAACTCCATGAACTCTTTGAAAGTTGTCTGAAGCGGCAGGAAGATAAGGTGGATCCCATTCGCAGCCGGTTCGGCAGGATAGAGAAGGATGAGGTAAACATTGATGAAAAGGCAAAGCATGTGGCCGGATACATAAGGACGCACAGCCGAATGAATTTCAGGGATCTTTTGGAAAATGCGGGGAGCAGGATGGATGTGATCGTCACCTTCCTGGTAGTGCTGGAATTGATGAAGACAGGCACGGTCAGCGTGGAACAGGAAGGGATCGAAGCGGATATTATTATTACCGCAAGGCAGACGTCTGGGGAAGAGATGAACGGGCTGGAATTAACGTCCCTTGGCTGACAGCCGCCCGAGGGGGAGAGGTTCCATATGAACGAACGCAGGCAACTGATTGGCATTCGTATCTTAGGTACAGTCTGCGATATGCAGAGGTAAAAGCTGAAAGAGAGACGTCTTCAACCTCGCTGGTTTGAATGCGTGCCTTGCATGCGGATGGGATTACCTTGATTTGTACATGCGCTATAGTGCGCAGATTGGAGCTGAGAATGGAACAAAAACAGCAGGAAGCAGTGATAGAAGCGATCCTTTTTGCTATGGGAAATTCCGTGGAACTGGATAAGCTTGCCGAGGTTCTGGGGGAAGAGAAAGAAGCGGTGCGGCGGACCATCGGCAAGATGAAGGAACGGTGGGAAAAGGAAGGAAGAGGACTCGTAATTGCAGAATTCGAGGATTCCTTCCAGATGTGTACCCGGGGGGAAATGTATGAGTACCTGGTACGTGTGGCAAAGACGCCCCGTAAATACGTGCTAACGGACAGCCTGATGGAGACTCTATCCATTATCGCCTATAAACAGCCGGTCACGAGGCTGGATGTGGAAAGGATCCGGGGCGTAAATAGCGACCATGCAGTGAATCGGCTGATTGAATTGGAGCTGGTGATGGAGCTGGGCAGAATGGATGCGCCGGGACGGCCCCTTTTATTCGGTACGACCGAGCAATTCCTACGTTCCTTCGGGGTGAAGTCGTTGGAAGAACTGCCCAGACTAAATGAGGGGAAGATGGAGGAATTTAAGCAGGAGGCGGAGGAGGAAGCGGAACTTCAGCTGAAAGTCTGAGGCAGGATAGACGCAATATTGCGCGGTAAAGGGGAGGGCAGAACCTTTCTAAATAGCAATATATACGAAAGAGGCAGCAGTGGCGCCTCCCGTTTCCGGGACGATGGCAAAGAGGGGCGCCTGCAGCATAGATACTTGTATTTTCCGGATTTTTGGCAGCGCTGAAGCGCTTTCCTAAACGGCCGGATTTTCTATCAAAAAGGAGGAAAGGGTATGGTGGAGATCGGATATATCATAGCCGGAGTCATTGTCGTTGCAATCATCGCCGTGTTGTTTTCCGGGTACAAGAAGGCGCCCCCGGACACGGCGTTCATCATTTCGGGCCTGCGCAAAAAGACGATTATCGGGAAGGCCAGCATTAAGATCCCCTATTTGGAGCGGATCGATAAGCTGAGTTTGAAACTGATCGCCATTGACGTGAAGACCACAAACGCGGTTCCCACAGCGGATTATATCAATATCCAGGTGGACGCGGCCGTAAACGTGAAGATATCCAGCGAGCCGACAAGGCTGGCGCTGGCGGCGGAGAACTTCCTAAACCAGAATACCCAGTATATTGCATCCATCGCCAGGGAGGTGCTGGAAGGAAACATGCGTGAGATCGTGGGGCGCATGAAGCTGGAGGAAATGGTCAGCGACCGGCAGAAATTCGCCAATCTGGTAAAGGAAAACGCGGAACCGGATCTGGCGGCAATGGGACTGGACATCGTGAGCTTTAACGTGCAGAATTTTTCTGACGGGAATGGGGTAATCGAAGATTTGGGTATTGACAATATTTCCCAGATCAAGAAGAAGGCCGCCATCGCCAAGGCGGAAGCGGAAAAGGAAATCGCGGTGGCCAAGGCGGATGCGGACCGGCAGGCCAATGATGCCAGGATCAATGCGGAGCGGGAAATCGCCAAGAAGAACAATGAACTTTCTTTGCAGAAATCCGAGCTGAAGAAGCTGGAGGACACCAAAAAGGCTGAGGCGGATGCAGCATACAGTATCCAACAGCAGCAGCAGAGGAAGACCATCGAGATCGCCACGGCGGAAGCCAGCATCGCGAAGCAGGAGAAGGAGGTCATCTTAAAGCAGCGTGAGGCCGAGGTACAGGAAAAGGCGCTGGATGCCCAGGTGAAGAAGAAATCCGAGGCGGAGCGGTATGCGCGCCAGCAGCAGTCTGAGGCTGAATTGTATGAGAGACAGAAACGCGCCGAAGCGGAGAAGTTCGAGACGGAGAAGAGCGCGGCGGCCATGAAGGCCACGGCGGAAGCTCAGAAATTCGCAAAGGAACAGGAAGCGGCAGGTATCCGTATCACGAGAGAGCAGGAAGCGGCAGGCATCCGTATGGTGGGTGAAGCGGAAGCGGAGGCCATCCGTGCAAAGGGTATCGCGGAGGCGGAAGCCATGGAGAAGAAGGCGCTGGCTTATCAGAAGTACAACAACGCCGCCATGGCGGAAATGCTGATCAAGGTGCTGCCTGACATAGCGGGAAAAATTGCGGAGCCTCTTACCCAGATCGATAAGATCACAATCATCGGAGGCGGTGAAGGCAGCGGCAATGGCGTGGGCTCGGTGGCGGACAATGTGCCGGCGGTCATGGCCAAGCTGTTTGAAACCATGAAGGAGACGGTGGGGATCGATCTGGCGGATATCGTAAAGGCGGGATCCTATGATGCCCAGGTGAACCGGAACATCAGCATCACAGGGCTGGAAGGCAAGGCACGTGTGGAAACGGCTGTGACGGAGGATACGGCGGCGGAATAAACCGCCGCCCGGACAGATTTGTCAATTTATGACGCAGAGGGCACAAATCCGGAACGCGGGATGAAGGTTATATGAAATCTTTGATTTCGCGATCCTGACTTGATGCCTGCCAATGCAGACAGATGGGAGCTAACGTGAGATCTGCGATTTCACAGGAAGCGAAGATTCCGTTGCCTGAATTGATCGCCTGCTAAAGCGGGCAGATGGGAGCAATGATGAAGATTTATGTGGATATCAACGCCGGCCGGGACGGTAACGGTTCCGCCGACAGACCTTTCCGCCGCATAAACGATGCGGCAAAGACGGCAAAGCCAGGAGATGAGGTTCTGGTATCGCCAGGCGTATACCGGGAGTATGTGGATCCTGTCCATGCCGGCCGGGAGGATGCGCGCATTACTTACCGCAGCGTAGAGCCGCTGGGGGCGGTGATCACCGGTGCGGAGCAGGTGAAGAGCTGGGAACCGTATGAAGGGAATGTGTGGGTATGCCGTATTGCCAACAGCTTCTTCGGTGGGTATAATCCCTATACTACGTTCGTATATGGCGATTGGTATTTTGCGAAAGCGGACAAGCATACTGGATGTGTTTATCTGGATGGGCGGGCTCTCTATGAAACCGCTTCCCTGGAAGCGTGTATCAAGGGAGAGGTCTATGAATGCAGCTGGGTGCCGGAAGAATCCGTATACAAATGGTATACGAAGCAGGATGAGCAGAAGGATGAAACAGTCATCTATGCCAATTTCCAGGGAAAGAACCCCAATGAAGAAAATGTGGAAATCAATGTGAGGAGGGAATGCTTCATGCCCTCTAAAACCGGTGTGGGATACATTACCGTCAGCGGCTTTACCATCAGCAAGGCTGCAACCACCTGGGCTCCGCCCGCGGCTTTTCAGGACGGCATGATCGGACCGCACTGGAGCAGGGGATGGATCATTGAGGACTGTGATCTTTCCAACAGCAAATGCGCGGGGATTTCCGTGGGAAAATATTTGGATCCGGACAACGACCACTATTTTACCTATAAATATGTGAAGAGCCCCACCCAGATGGAACGTGACGCCGTCTGCCGCGGCCAGTATCACGGATGGCTCAAAGAAAATGTGGGCGGCCATATCATCCGTCGCAACAATATCCATCACTGTGAGCAGGGTGGCATTATTGGCCGGATGGGCGGCGTGTTCAGCCTCATTGAGGACAACCACATCCACCATATCAACAATATGATGGAGCAGGGCGGTGCCGAGATCGCCGGTATCAAGATGCATGCTGCCATTGATGTGGTTATGCGCCGTAACCATATCCACCACTGTACGATGGGGATCTGGTGCGACTGGGAGGCTCAGGGCACGAGACTTACCCAGAATCTTCTGCATGACAACCAGCGGCCGGACTTCGCCAAGCCCCTGAAAGGCGGGATGATGTCCCAGGATATTTTCGTGGAAGTGGGACATGGACCGACGCTCATCGACAATAATATCCTGCTTTCCGATGCGGGCATGCGGTTTGCCACCCAGGGCGTTGCCATGGTACACAACCTGATCTGCGGCGCACTCACCTGTGTGGGAGAAGGCACGGGACCGCGCTATACGCCCTACCATATTCCTCACCGGACGGAGGTTATGGGCTTTATGACGATTCTGCATGGAGATGACAGGTTTTATAACAATATATTCGTTCAGAAATGGCCTGCGAAGGACGTGATCACCATGCACGATTCCGACGATGGATTCGATACGGAGAACCGGACTGCCGGAACCTGGATGTTTGACGAATATCCCACCTATCAGGAGTGGATTTCCCAGTTTGATTTCACTAGGCCCGCGGATATGAAGGGCTTGGAGAGCGCGCATGCCGGCCATCTGCCGGTATGGACGGAAGGGAATGTTTACCTCGGCGGAGCCAGGGCCTGCAAAAATGAGGTGAACGGTCTGACGGCTGCCGAAGACCGTAGCGAGATCAGGGTGGAACTCGTGGAGAGGGACGGGGGATATCATTTGGATACGAACCTTTATGATTTCCTGGAAGGCTTCACGGATCGCTTGATCGACACGGATGTGCTGGGCAAGGCGTTTGAGCCGGAAGAACGATTTGAAAATCCGGACGGGACACCGATCCAGTTCGATGCGGACTATTTTGGGACGCATCGCGGCATGAACGTGATACCGGGGCCCTTTGCCAGCGCAGATGAGGCAAAAAAGGCGCTGTAGCAAACGATATGCTACCTCACTGCGTTAGGGGCAGGCGTTTGGCGGCTCTCCTTCGTGCTCCCCATGCGGAAGGCTTCAATTTGGAATATCGCAGGGAAAAAGGGGACGGCCTCAAAAGCGCCGTCTTCTGAACGCATAAAACCACAGCTTCGTCCATAAGATAGAGTAACATAGGTTGACAGCAGGTAGCGATATGCGTTTCGGTAAAAAGATAGTTCGGTCGTTCCTTCCTCTGATTCTGGCAGGGGCCATGGTCTTGTGCTCCATCGTACGTCCCATAGCGGCGCTGGCGGAGGAAGAGGACGGCAGAGAACGTACAACCAGTGAACTATACGCCCTGTCCGCTGTCCTGATGGATGCGGACAACGGGCGTATTTTGCTGGAAAAAAACGGCGGGGAGATTCTTCCCATGGCCAGCACCACCAAAATCATGACCTGTATCCTGGCGCTGGAACAGGCGGACATGGAGGACTATGTGTCAGTATCCGCCTATGCGGCAGGGATGCCGAAAGTTCATTTGGGGGTGCGCCAGGGAGAGGTTTTCCGATTAAAGGATCTGATGTATTCCCTGATGCTGGAATCCTACAATGATGCAGCAGTGGTGATCGCTGAGCATGTGGGGAACTGCCTAAAGGAAGGCGGAAAACGCAGTGCGGACAATTCCCTTGAGGAGAGTAAGGATTCGGTGCTGCGTTTTACCTCCCTGATGAATGCCATGGCGAAGGAATTAGGCTGCACGGATACCTTTTTCGTCACGCCGAACGGGCTGGACGGGATCCAAACCGTGACGGACGAGAATGGGAACAGTGTGGAGCATCAGCATTCCACCACGGCGCAGGATCTGGCCCGTATCATGCGCTACTGCATTTCCCAGTCCCCAAAAAGGGAAGAGTTCTTGGAAATCACCCGCACGCCGGACTATTCCTTCTGCGACTACGAGCTGGGGGCGGACAACAGCTGGAACCCGGGAGGAAGACAGTTTTCCTGTACCAATCACAACACTTTTCTGGGAATGATGGAAGGCGCCCTGTCCGGTAAGACCGGCTTTACCGGAAAGGCGGGCTACTGTTATGTGGGAGCTTTGACCAGGGATGGAAAAACCTTTACCATCGCTCTTTTGGCCTGCGGCTGGCCCAACCATAAAAGCTGGAAATGGCACGACGCCAGGCTGCTCTATGAATATGCCCTGGCCTCCTATGAGGAGAAGGACATCTATCGGGAAGAGACGCCCGGCACGATACCTGTGACGGATGGAGTGGCAGATGAAGTCCCTCTGAAACAGGCGCCCGGACAGATCCGCCTTCTTCTGTGCGAACAGGATGAGATCCGTACGGAAATGGAGCTGGCCGAATCCCTGAAGGCCCCGGTGGAGGAAGGAAAGAACGTGGGCTGGCAGCATTACTATGTCAACGGGGAGCCCTACGCTCAGATTCCCATCCTCACCGCTGCCGGAGTTGCCGAGCGGACTTACCGCTATGTGCTCCAGGAGCTGTTTGCCCGATTTTCTCTATAAGGAGATAGACAGGAATACGCCAAAGGTTGGACGGAGCCGTTCTCCCCGTGAGCGTGTGCCTTGCACGCAGGTGAGAGCAAGATTGAAAATTGACATTTTGCTCCCATCTGCCGCTTTAGCGTGCAGCTAAATCAGGGAGATTAAAAATTTAAATTTTCAATCTAACCCTTCATGCCTGCTTCAGTAGGCATAAATTCACGGTTGAAAAATGGCTGCAAAGACATGTTTGAACCTATCCCCTCTGATTTGTATGAGCGCCAGGGCGCACAGATGGGAACAGACATGTTAATGTTTTGAAAAAAAGTGCATTTTATAGAGAAAAATTTATTTTTACATCTGGTCGGGAAGCAAAATTCGTGTTATACTACTAAAATACGGGAGCTGTGGGCACAGGTCAGTTTTTTGCCCTGGAGGAGGTATCTGGGACGAAAGGCGGGCCGCAGATTTCAGCCTGCTGATGCCTTCGGCGTCCGTAGTTTTAAGTTAACTTTTTTATTAATATAAAATGGAGGGCTGAAAGATGAGTATTACTTCACAAGCGAGCCAAAGAATTGCCGCTTTGCTCGATGACAACAGTTTCGTTGAAATTGGCGCCATGGTCACGGCCAGGGCGACTGACTTCAATCTGAAACAGACAGAGACTCCTTCCGACGGATGTGTTACCGGCTATGGAGTGATCGACGGCAACCTCGTGTATGTATACAGCCAGGACGCGTCCGTACTGGGCGGCAGCATTGGTGAAATGCATGCGAAGAAGATTACCAGACTTTACGACCTGGCTATGAAGACAGGCGCACCTGTGATCGGACTGATCGACTCCGCTGGGCTTCGGCTGCAGGAGGCTACAGATGCCCTGAACGCTTTCGGCGAAATCTATATGAAGCAGTCCACCGCTTCCGGCGTGATTCCGCAGATCAGCGCCGTGTTCGGAACCTGTGGCGGCGGTTTGGCTTTAGTGCCTGCCCTCACCGACTTTACATTTATGGAAGAAAAGAAGGCGAAACTATTCGTAAACGCTCCCAACGCGCTTGCCGGTAATGAGATTTCCAAATGCGATACCTCCAATGCATCCTTCCAGAGCGAAGAAGCAGGGTTGGTTGATTTTATCGGTGACGAGGCTTCTATCCTGAGCCAGATCAGGGATTTGGTGTGCATGCTTCCTTCCAATAACGAAGAAGACGCTTCCTTCGTAGAATGTACGGATGATCTGAACCGGGCGGATGCGGCTTTGGCTAATTGCGTAGGGGATACTTCCATCGCTCTTTCCACCATTGCGGACGATAACGTGTTTGTGGAAGTGAAGGCAGCCTATGCGAAGGAGATGGTAACCGGCTTTTTGAAGCTCAACGGCGTGACGGTGGGCGCTGTGGCGAACCGCAGCGAAGTATACAACGATGAAGGCGAGAAGACGGAAACCTATGATGCCGCCCTTTCTCCGGCGGGATGTGACAAAGCGGCAGAATTCGTCAATTTCTGCGATGCCTTTAATATCCCTGTGCTGACGCTGACCAATGTGAACGGTTTTGCGGCGGACAAGTGTTCTGAGAAGAAGATCGCCAAAGCGGCGGCCCGCCTTACATATGCCTTTGCCAATGCGACGGTTCCGAAGGTGAACGTGGTGATCGGCAAGGCGTTTGGAAGCGCATATGTGGCCATGAACTCCAAAGCGGTGGGGGCGGACATGACCTATTGCTGGCCGGATGCGGAAATCGGAACCATGGATGCGCGCCTTGCGGCGAAAATCATCTGCGACGGTCAGGGGGCAGATGCCGTTGAGCAGTGTGCGAAGGAATATGCGGCTTTCCAGACCAGCGCAGCCAGCGCGGCGAAGAGAGGGTATGTGGATACCATCATAGAGCCGGCTGATACTAGAAAGTATGTCATTGGCGCATTTGAGATGCTCTTCACAAAGAGAGAAGACCGTCCGGCGAAAAAACACGGTACGGTTTAGACGCCTTGGACTAACACGGCTGACTTTGAAGAGAGTAAAATATTGTGCCTGCGGCATAGCGTACTGCGCACACATTTAAGTTTGCAGGTTGCGGAAAGGCATAGGTATTAATTAATTATGAAAAGAAAGTTGTTAGTATTAGGTATGGTTCTCATCTGTATCTTCGGCATGACGGCTTGCGGCGAAAACACGAATGAGACCACATCCAATACATATGGGATAACGGAGGAGGATGCGATCAACTATGCCGATCAGGTGATTGATTCTGTCAGATCCATTGTGGATCAGAACATGCAGGATCAATACGCCGGAGACGCTGTTGTTTCCGCTGCTCTGTCCAGCTGGACAGGCGCTCTGGAAGACATCGGCGAAGTGAATTCCATTGGGAATCACGAAGTGAGCATAGGCGATAACGGTGTCACCATCAACGTAAAGGTGGACGGTTCCTCCCATGACGCGCTGATAGAGATTCTTTTGGACGAAGATCTGTCTCTGACCAGCATTACAACGAACGTGGAATATACCTTTGGGGAACTCATGACGAATGCGGCATTGAATACCGTTCTCGGAATGGGCACGGTGTTCGTGGTTCTGATCCTGATCTGCCTGATCATCTATTGCTTTGCATTCATCCCGAAGATTCAGGCGGCCTTCTCGGGTAAGAAGAAGGAAGAAACAGCAGCTCCTGCTGTTTCAGCAGCCCCCGTACAGGCAGCGGTGGAAGAAGAGCTTACAGACGATTACGAGCTGGTGGCAGTGATCGCAGCAGCGGTTGCGGCGTGTGAAGGCGCTGCATCAACAGACGGCTTTGTGGTAAGAAGTATCCGGCGGGCCGGAAATAGAAAATGGTAAATTGATTTTAAAGGAAAAGGATTTTACAGGAGGAATATCACCATGAAAAATTATACAATCACCGTAAACGGCAACGTATATGATGTAGTAGTAGAAGAGGGCGCAGGCGGAGCAGCTCCCGCGGCGGCACCCAAGGCAGCCCCGAAAGCAGCGCCCAAGGCAGCGCCTGCGGCGGCGCCCAAAGCAGCATCCGGTGCGGCCGGCAGCATAAAGATTGAGGCAGGTGCGGCCGGTAAGGTATTTGCCATCGATGCTAAAGTTGGCCAGGCGGTCAAGACAGGCGATACGGTTGTTACGATCGAGGCCATGAAAATGGAAATCCCTGTTGTTGCTCCTTCTGACGGAACAGTGGCAAGCATTGAAGTATCTGTGGGCGATGCCGTTGAAGCAGGCGCTGTGCTTGCAACCTTAAACTGATCAGAGGGTGAGAAACCCCGCCGGGACATGCAGAGTTCGATTCGCAGGTTCCGGTAAATGGAATGGAGGTCAACAGAATGGATTACATAGTAACCACATTAGACAATCTGATACATCAGACGGCATTCTTCAATTTGACCTGGGGAAATTACCTGATGATCGTAGTCGCTTGTGTCTTTCTCTATCTGGCGATTGCCAAAGGCTTTGAACCGTTGCTTCTTACGCCCATTGCCTTCGGTATGCTGCTGGTGAATATTTATCCGGATATCATGCTCCATGCGAGCGATTCGTCAAACGGCGTGGGCGGGCTGCTCTATTATTTCTATGTCCTGGATGAGTGGGCAATCCTGCCGTCGCTGATCTTCATGGGTGTGGGAGCAATGACCGACTTCGGGCCGCTGATCGCCAATCCGAAGAGCTTCCTTCTGGGGGCGTCTGCACAGTTTGGTATTTTTGCGGCTTACTTCGGGGCGATTGCACTCGGTTTCAACGATAAGGCTGCTGCCGCTATCTCCATCATCGGCGGAGCGGACGGCCCCACATCCATTTTCCTCGCAGGTAAGCTGGGCCAGACCGGACTGTTGGGCCCGATCGCTGTGGCGGCATATTCGTATATGTCCCTGGTGCCGATCATTCAGCCCCCGATCATGAAGCTGCTTACCACTGAGAAGGAAAGGAAGATCAAGATGGAACAGCTTCGTCCGGTGACCAAGCTGGAAAAGATCCTGTTCCCCATCGTTGTTACCATCGTTGTATGTCTGATCCTTCCTACCACGGCTCCTCTCGTAGGTATGCTGATGTTAGGCAACCTGTTCCGTGAATCAGGCGTTGTGAGACAGCTGACCGATACGGCTTCCAACGCTCTGATGTATATCGTTGTTATCCTGCTGGGAACTTCCGTAGGCGCTACGACCAGCGCGGAAGCGTTCCTGAACCTGGACACCCTGAAAATCGTTGCGCTGGGTCTGATCGCATTTGCCTTTGGTACGGCGGCAGGCGTGCTGTTCGGTAAGCTGATGTGCGTATTTACCCATGGTAAGGTGAATCCGCTGATCGGTTCTGCGGGTGTATCCGCAGTGCCTATGGCGGCCCGAGTTTCCCAGAAGGTTGGAGCCGAGGCAGATCCCACCAACTTCCTGCTGATGCATGCTATGGGACCTAACGTGGCCGGCGTTATCGGTACTGCTGTTGCGGCCGGTACGTTTATGGCAATCTTCGGCGTATTCTGATTCCTGCGTGTAATGCGCCAGGTGTTTGCCTGCACAGGTATTCGGCGCATACCGTGAGGGCTGTATCTCCCGTCGGCTGAGGCGGGGCTCTCACAGGCAGCGAGGCTGGGCAGGTCATCATCTTGTGCAAAACCGCTGTCGGGATACCGGACAGAAGACCCAATCAATCATAGAAATTTAGGAGGAAAAGGAAATGTCAGACCCGAAGCCCGTTAAAATTATGGAAACTGTATTGCGTGACGCCCATCAGTCCCTGATCGCCACCAGAATGCCCACCGAATTGATGCTTCCCATTGCGGAGAAGATGGATAAGGTTGGTTACGAAGCGGTGGAATGCTGGGGCGGCGCCACCTTTGATGCTTCCCTCCGTTTCCTGCATGAGGATCCGTGGGAAAGGCTGAGAAAGCTGAAAGCAGCTTTCAAGAATACAAAATTGCAGATGTTGTTCCGCGGTCAGAACATTCTGGGTTATCGTCACTATGCGGATGACGTGGTGGAGTACTTCGTACAGAAGTCCATTGCAAACGGTATCGACAATATCCGTATCTTCGACTGCCTGAACGACCTGCGCAACCTGCAGGCCGCTGTAACGGCTTGCAATAAGGAGCATGGTCATGCTCAGATCGCACTGTCTTATACCTTGGGCGATGCCTATACGCTGGATTACTGGATGAATATCGCTAAGGAAATCGAGGAGATGGGTGCGGATTCCATCTGTATCAAGGACATGGCTGGACTGCTGGTGCCCTATGAAGCGGATAAACTGATCCGTGCGCTGAAGTCCGCCACCAAGCTGCCCATCCAGCTGCATACCCATTACACCTCTGGTGTGGCCAGCATGACCTATCTGAAGGCAGTAGAGGCGGGTGTGGATGTGATCGACTGTGCCATTTCTCCCTTCGCACTGGGGACTTCCCAGCCTGCAACGGAGGTTATGGTGGAAACCTTCCGCGGTACCCCTTATGATACCGGTTATGACCAGAACCTGCTGGCGGAAATTGCAGACTATTTCCGTCCTTACAGGGAGGAGTGCTTAAAGAGCGGCCTGATGGATCCCAAGGTTTTGGGCGTGAACATCAAGACTCTCATGTATCAGGTTCCGGGCGGCATGCTGTCCAACATGGTGAGCCAGCTGAAGGAACAGAACGCCAGCGACAAATATGACGATGTGCTCCAGGAGATCCCCCGCGTGCGGAAAGACTTCGGTGAGCCGCCGCTTGTTACCCCCTCTTCCCAGATCGTGGGTACGCAGGCTGTATTCAATGTGCTGATGGGTGAGAGATATAAGATGGCTACTGGCGAGACCAAGGATCTGCTTTCCGGTAAATATGGCCAGACCGTGAAACCTTTCGATCCGGAAGTGGTGAAGAAGGTAATCGGAGACAAGGAAGTAATCACTTGCCGCCCTGCGGATCTGATCCCCAACGAGTTGGAGAAGATCGAGTCCGAGATGAAGGAATGGAAGCAGCAGGATGAGGACGTACTCAGCTATGCTCTGTTCCCGCAGGTAGCTGTGGACTTCTTCAAATACCGCCAGGCTCAGCAGGAGAAAGTGGATATGACCCAGGCGGATACGAAGAATGGGGCTTATCCGGCATAAGTATTTGCGGTTGATTCCTTGTATACGTAAAATATGCAATGTTTTGTATGTAAATAGCCATAAACAAAAAGGAGGATTCCTGGAATCCTCCTTTTTATTATGCGCAAGGGCACGCGGATGAAGGTGTTGCCTGCCCCGCGTAGCGAGTAGAGGGCCCCTTTTTCCATTCAGTTGGGAAATAAGACAGCCTGGAATAAATGCTTCTATCCTGAAACATGTATGGAACAATCACCATTAAAGCTTCCTTCGCGCATAAGCGCCCGGTGTACACCCGCAATAGGCTTTAAAATATCGGGTAAAATGCGCCTGATTGTGAAAACCGCACAGCTGTGCGACTTCCTTGACCTGCAGGGCTTCGTTGCTCAGCAGGTTTTTGGCTTTTTCCAGGCGTGCACGGAGTAGGTCGTTCTTTGGGGTGGAAGAAAAAAAGGTACGATAACAGGCATAAAACTGACTTTTTTCCAAATTAACAAATCGACAGAGCCGTTCCGTATTCCAATCCTCCTGACATTCGGAAAGCATTCTGAGGCGCAGGTCTTGAAACAGCGGATAGAGATCGGCGGAAGCCTCTTCCCTTACGGCAGGCTGTGAAAGACTGCGGGAAATGGAGAGGAACAGCAAGGTCATCAGGGAATGGACGGACTCTCCGCGGAAGGGAAGAAGAGAGAAGTATTCCTGCTGCAGCCTGGAAATATAGTATTCTATTTCAGACGGATGATCGGGATAGAAAACGACATCCTGCGGAAGCCGAAATTTAAGAGCCGGATTTTCGTCGGAAGAAAAGTGAATATAGCTGTTATAAAATCTGCGGACGGCCTGGTAATGCTGCTGTGTGCCGGGTGTATAGAGAATGCAGGCATTTTCCCGGGTGACGGTCAGTCCGTCTTCCAGATAGACCTTCATGGGAGCCTTGAAAAGGAGAAACAGATAGTCCCCGCTTCCGGACGGCCGGTAGATGGTATCATAATCTTGATTGGAACGGTTGTATTCGCAGAAATTTAATGTATACATAGAGAATTTCCTATGGCTGACGTCCGCTGTCTTAAGGATGTTTACGCAGGGGACCGGCCACTGTCGCCACATCCGGTTTATGCGGGTTACCCAGTTTCAAAAAGCATATCATAGAACCGGAAGAAAAGTCAAATGTATCGGAAAAAATGAAGTGGTAAAAATGGTTTCTTTTCTTTTATAATAAGAATATCTGGTAAGCAGGGAGAGTCGTATGGAGGCTTTAATTTCAGGGTGTTTTGAAGAAATGCGGAGGGAGACCCTGCATGGTAAGACCGGTGGTGGCGGCGGAATGGAGCAGAGTTGAAAGAAGGCCACTTCCCCGCCCTGATTTGAGTGCCTGCTAAGGCAGGCGGGAGCGGAGGTTGAAAGAAGGCCATTTTCTCCGCCCTGGCTTGAGTGTCTGCAAAAGCAGGCAGGCGGGAGAAAGCCGAAAGAAGGCCGCTTTCCTCGCCCTGGCTTGAGTGTCTGCAAAAGCATGCAGACGGGAGCGGAGGCTGAAAGAAGGCCACTTTCCCTGCCCTGGCTTGAGCGCCTGCTTAAAGCAGGCAGACGGGAGCAGAGGTTGGGAGAAAGACGCTTTCAACCTTCCTGATTTGTACGCGCGCACGGCGCGCAGATAGGAGCGAAAATGAAAAAAGCGCAGATTATCGTGGACAAGTATTATCTCACCGGAAAAGTGGACAAAAGGATCTTCGGTTCCTTTATCGAACATCTGGGCCGGGCCGTATATGAGGGGATCTATCAGGAGAACAGCCCCTTTGCGGACGAACAGGGACTGCGGAAGGACGTGTTGGAACTGGTTCGGGAGCTTCAGGTTCCCATTGTGCGTTATCCGGGCGGAAACTTCGTGTCCGGTTACCATTGGGAAGATGGCGTGGGGCCGAAAGCAGAACGGCCTTCTAAGGTGGATCTGGCCTGGCAGGTGGTGGAAACAAATCAGTTTGGATTGAATGAGTTCGCGGATTGGGCGAAGAAAGCGGGTTCCGAGGTGATGATGGCCGTGAATCTGGGAACCAGAGGACCTGAGGAGGCAAAAGATCTGCTGGAGTATTGCAATTTCAAGGGCGGTACTTATTACAGTGATTTGCGGAAGAAGCATGGCTACGAGCAGCCTCACAACGTGAAGCTTTGGTGCCTGGGAAATGAGATGGACGGTCCCTGGCAGATGGGACATAAGACGGCAAAGGAGTATGGACGTGTGGCTGCGGAAACGGGCCGTTTGATGAAGTTCCTGGATCCCTCCATCGAAACGGTGGCCTGCGGAAGCTCTTCCCTGACCATGGATACCTTTGGTTACTGGGAAGAGGAAGTGCTCAGTGAGTGTTATGAGCATGTGGATTATCTGTCTCTCCATCAGTATTATGGAAACCGGGACAACGATACGCCGGATTTCCTGGCCAATTCAAAGGGGATGGACGAATTTATTTCTTCCGTCCTGTCCATTGCGGACTGTGTGAAGGCCAAAAAGCGGAGTAAAAAGCAGATCAACCTTTCCTTTGACGAATGGAATGTATGGTATCACAGCAATGAAGCGGATGCCCAGCTGGAAAAGTGGGTACAGGCGCCCCATCAGTTGGAGGATGTCTATAATTTCGAGGATGCTCTTTTGGTGGGAAGCATGCTTATCACTCTGCTGCGGCATGCGGACCGGGTAAAGGTGGCCTGCCTGGCTCAGCTGGTGAACGTGATTGCGCCCATCATGACTTCGGATACCGGGGCATGGCGGCAGACGATCTTCTATCCATATATGCATGCCAGCGTGTTCGGGAGGGGTACGGTTCTCAATACCCTGGTGCAGGCTCCGTCCTATGAAAGCAAGACTTATGGAGAGGTTTCCTTCCTGGATAGCGTATGCGTATGGAATGAGGAGGAAGAGGAGCTGACCATCTTTGCGGTGAACAAGAGCCTGGATGAAGATCTGGAGGTTAGCTGCGATCTTCGGCAGTTTAAAGAATACAAGGTGGCAGAGCACATCGTACTGACCAATGAGGATATGAAGGCCGTCAACACAGAAAGCGCTCCGGACTGCGTGGCGCCTGCGTCGTCTGATGCCTCCCACATGGAGAATGGACATTTCAGCACGGTGTTTGGAAAACACAGTTGGAATGTTGTAAGATTGAAGAAGTAGACATAGAATAGCGGTCTGACATCCAGCCATTCATGCGTGTGTCATGCTGTGAGTTGCAACAAGGCCTGTTCCCGAGCCGGAGGCTTTCCGTTAGGAAAGCGGTTCCTCTTGGGGAGCAGGCCTTATTTATGCGATAAGCAAAATGGGCAAGAGGGAATCATCCTTTGCCGCAGTGGAAATTTCTCCATTCGCCGGCGGAAATCCCTTCCAGCCGTTTGAATACCCGGGAAAAATGGGCGGTGTCAGTGTAACCGACCCGCTCGGCTACTTCACTGATGCGCAAGGCCGGATCGGCCATGAGCTGTTTGGCCTGTTGAATGCGTACCGTATTGAGAAGGTCATAAAACGACTGGTTGAGATGTTTGTTCAGCAGCTTGCTCAGATGCCACTGGCTGACATAGCAGTGGTCAGCCACATCCTGAAGGGAAAAGCGTTGGGCGCAGTGCGCTGAGATGTAGTCACAGGCCTGACGGACCAAAAAGCTGTTGGGATCCTCCGCTTCCGGCCGGGGCTCCGATTTTCCCAGAAGAGGAGAGCGGCCCAGCACGCCGGTCATATACTCCAGCGTCTCGTTGAGCTCTTCCATTTTGGAGGGCTTCAATAAAAATCTGGACACACCCAAGTGTATGGCCCGTTGAGCGTACTCAAAGTCACGATACCCGGTGAGAACGGCGATCTGCATCTGCGGGAATTCCCCCTTTAACCCGGCCAGCATGGTAAGGCCGTCAACTCCAGGCATTTTGATGTCTGTAAAGACGATGTCCGGTCTGTATTTACGGATGGATTCCATACCGGAAACGGCATCCTGGGCCAGAGCCGCGACCTGGCAGTTGTAAGCGGACCAATCCACCACCTTCTGCAGCCCCTCTGTGATAATAGACTCATCATCAATGAGAACGACCTTGTACATAACCGTCACCTCCCCCTTTTATGATATAGATATCATCTGAAAAAAGCAAGAGTTATCCTTTAACGGCGCCTGCGGTCAAGCCCTTGATAATGTGTTTCTGCAACATGATGTAGACGATGAGGACCGGCACTACGATCAGCACCACTGATGCAGCCATCAGGCCGTAATCCACCCCTGCTTGGGAACTGATTTCGTTGAGCAACAGGGTGATGGTCTTTTCCCGCGGGACACGGAGAAAGAAGTTCTGAGTAAACAAGTCGTTGTAGCTCCACAGGAAGGAGAAAATCGCCACTGTGGCAAAAGAGGACTTAGCTGCCGGCATGATGATATGGAAATATACCTGGAAAACATTGCAGCCGTCCATATAAGCGCTTTCCTCCAGTTCGATGGGCACCGATTCGATGAAGCCCATAAGCACGATGATGGCGAAGCACAGATTACCGGCGATCTGAGGCAGGATAACGGCTACCAGACTGAGCCAGCGGTTTCCGCTGCTGGCGATGCCCCAGGCGGCTTCCATACGGAAGACAGGAATAATGGTGGAGAACACCGGGAACATCATTCCCGCCATGATAAGGCTGTAGCACAGCCCCCGTAAGCTGAAATGGAAACGCACCAGCCCGTATGCAGCAAAACCGGCGATGAGGATCACCGCAATGGTGACGGCGATGGAAACGATGAGGCTGTTGAGATAAGCGTTTCCAAAATCGAAACGATCCATGGCCTTGGCGTAATTGTCCATAGTCAGCCCCCTATCCGGCAGAGGGATGGAGAAGGAATCCTTGCGGATGAGCCCCCGCTCGCGAAAGGAATTCAGGATGACCCAGACGAAGGGATACAGAGTGGTGAGAGCCCAAAAGGTAAGAATCGTATAGATGCCCGCCTTTGCGGGAGTAATCTTTTTCACAACATATCCCCCTTTCAGATGTCATCCCGAGGCTTGAAGACCCGGTTGGCTATGTTGGAGAACAGGACACCCAGCACCACGATCAAAACGGCGATGGCGGAGCCATAGTCTACGTTCCCACGATTAAAGGTCTGGTCGTACATGTAGGTGCCGGTGAGCCAGCCTTGATCCAGGGGCATGCCGGCTCCGAACATGACCCAGGGCAGGTCAAACACTTTCAGCGCTCCGGTAATGGCCAGCACCAGACAGGTACACAGCACGTTGCGAAGCAAGGGCAGGGTAACGTACCGTACCCGGTTGAATCCGGTACATCCATCCAGCGAGGCAGCCTCATACAGATCCAGAGAGATATTGTTCAGCCCCGTCACCAAAATAACGAAATAGAAGCCCACATACTGCCACATGACCGGAGCGAACATGGTGAACAGGAAGTGCTTCTGATCCTTCCAGTCAATGCCCCTTGCCGCGAGGCCCAGATTATTCAGCAGCTGGTTGAGCATCCCGCTGGGATACAGGAAGATCAGATTGAACATCAGCCCCAGAGCGGTAGCGGAAATGACGATGGGGAAAAAATACAGCGTACGGAACACCTGCGCCCCAACCTGGATGGAGTCCACCAGCAGAGCCAGAATCAGGGCAATGCCCACCTGAAAGATCACGGTACAGACGGTGAGCAATATGGTGTTGACCAAAGCGGTGTGCAGCTTAGGATCGGTAAAAAGGGTGGCATAATTGATGTACCAAGGATCGTTGAGTCCCTGGGCTGGAGCCCCCAGGCCGATGATATCGGAAAAACTGTTGATGATGTTTTGGACGAACGGGTAGTAGAGGAACAGGAACAGGAACAGGAAGGCGGGCAGCAGGAAAACGATCAGCGGCCCTTTCTTACGATATAATGTGTTGCCCATAGACACTCACTCCTTTATAGAGGAGGCCCGCCCGTTTTGGGGAGCCTCCTTGGACAGATCAGTTCAGCGTGATGGCGGAATTGACGGCATCCTCTGCTGTCATCTTGCCAGTGACCACGTTCTGTACGTTGCCGAACAGATCGGCTTTGCACTCGCCGGTAACGGTGTCCTGAACAGCCCCGATCACGCCGGTGATATTGGCGTTGGCGTCTGCGGCCGCCTGCTGAAGAGGATTCAGGCCGGAGGGAGAGGCGCCGTTCTTCAGGGCTGTGACCTCCGTGGTGACAAAGGCGCTCATCACATCGTCGGACGTCATATGTTTGACAAATTCCACGGCAGCAGCCTGTTTAGCGGGATCATCCCAGGCCTTTTTGGTGATGAAATAGCCCATTGAAATGCCGCCGATGGTCTCGCTGGCCTTGCGTTCGCCTTTCGCGGGAACATAGGAGAGGGCGTAATCATCAAGCTGGTTGCCATAGTTGTCCACAAAGTAGTTGACCTTCCAGGAACCATCTATGAGGAAAGCAGCCTCGCCTTCGGCAAAGAGCTGAACGGTTTCAGCGTCAGTGGCAGTAAGGGTATTGACGGGGAAATAGCCTCTCTCATACAGATCCTTGATATCGTTGAGGGCTGCAACCCATTTCTGACCAGTGGGATCGTCGGCAGCTGCGGGGACATCCAGCTGATTGGCCAGAGTTCCGTTGTTCATTACACAGAACTCAAACCAATAATGAGGTACTTCAAACAGAGAGCAGGCAATGGGAGCGTAACCTTTTTCCTTGATGGTCTCACAGTCAGTGAGGAACTGATCCCAGGAGTAGTCGGGACCGGGAACGGACACGCCGCAGTCGTCCAGAACCTTGGTGTTGACGAACATGTTTTCCCAGAAGCCAGAAGAGGGAACGGCGTAGTTCTTTCCGTCCTGAGCCACTGCAAGCATGGAGTCCCGCATATTGTCGGCGTAGTCCGGATAAGCTGCCCGGATGGTAGCGATATCGATGACCTTACCCGCCTCGATAAAAGGCTCGGCATCGGCGTTGGTAAAGAAGAACAGGACGTCGGGTTCCGTACCGGTCTGGAAGTCTGTGAGAACCTTGGCTTTCCATTCCTCATTGGAGGTGGCTGAGGCGTCCAGGATTTTATTACCGCTCGACGCTTCATAGGAAGCGACGGCATTTTCGTAATTCTTCCGGTTACCGTCATCACCGCCATAGGATGTTACCACATTCAATTCCACGCCGGAGACGGCCTCGGGGGCGGGTTCGCTTTCGCTATCGGGCGCATTTTCTCCACTATCAACAACAACACTGGCTTCGCTTCCCCCTCCGTTCGAAGCGCTGGGCTTATCCCCTTTGCCGCAGCCGGCCAGTAGGCTCAATGACAGGACGCCGGTAATGACCAATGCAAGAAGACTGTTCTTTCTCATGATATAACCTCCCTATTTTTTTGATGTATCCACACTTCTTTTGTGCAATTTTATGATACAGCTGTTTTGAAAAAGAATAAATAACTAAGCTTGCGATTTATTGTCCTTGATTGTTTGTTGTAAATGACAAGGAACATCATTCCTGCGCCTTAATTGTGAGACGGGCGATGACTGCGCTGCCCTCCCCCCGGGTGATGGAAAGGCCGTAATCGGGGCCATAGAGGATGCGCAACCGCTGATTTACATTGGCAATGCCTATATTCCCTGAAGGCTCGTTCTGCATATCATAGTCGGGGGAGAGCAGACGGGAAATATGCTCTTCGTCTTTTTCCGATAGTCCCCCGTTGTTTTCTATTTCGAGCATAAGCTTTTTCTCCAGCCAAAAGCCCCGAAGGGCCACCTGCCCCTGGCTTCTGGGGCCGATTCCATGTTCCACCGCGTTTTCGATTACCGGTTGGAGGATGAGACGCGGGACTAGACAGTCCATCAGTTCGTCCGGTATATCCACCGTCACCGTCAGCCGTTTCCCGAAACGCTCTTTGACAATATAGAGATAGGCATTCACATAAATCATCTCCTCTGCCAGCCGTACCTGGGGATGTCCCTTTCGATCCAGAGCGGCATCCAGCACGGTGGACAGGGCTTCTATCATTTTGGACGCCCTCACGTCCCTGCTCATCCTGGCTTGCCAGTTGATGATTTCCAGGGTATTGTTGAGGAAATGGGGGTTGATATGGGCCTGAAGAGCCTTGATCTGGGCGTCCCGCCGGGCCAGCTCTTCCTGATATAGATGGTCGAATTGACGGCGGAGCTGTCCGGACATTTGGTTAAAGGAATCGGTAAGATATTGAAATTCGCAGCTGTCCGGTCCCTCTTCAATCTGATAGCCCAGCTCTCCCTGGCGGATCCGGGCAGCTCCATCCATCAATCCCTGGATAGGCCGGGAAATCTTTTGACCAAAAAAACGGAAAGTGAATAGAAGAAGCAGAAGCAGGGACAGCCCCATGACAGGCAGAAGATAGCGGTAACTCTCCGCTCCGGTGTTCAGTGCAGCATAGTCCCAAGCCGCCGTACCGTACAAGGTGTAGTCCCGGTCCCGGATTGTGTGCTCCAGAATACGTTCCCTTGGCTGAAATGGAATCTCTCCCTTCAGGGTGAGAGCGGCCTGCGGCGCCAGGCTGACCGAAACAGCTGAAACCCAAGGAAGCAAAGCCAGATCTCCGAAGAAATAATCCGTATCCAAAACCAAAGACAGTGTTCCAATCCGGTCATAGCTGGAGTCCATCAGATTGCGCACAAGATAGAGGCGGCCATCCTGCGCCCAAAAGCCTACGGTTGTATCCAGTTCCATCGCCATAGCCAGGATTGGGGACGCATCCGCCTGCCACAGTTCCCGTGCCTGGTGGTACAGCAGGCCGGAACTGCCGTTGACCACGGTGATGGTCCTGTTTTCCGGATCATCGGCGAAACAGAACACACCGTAGAGAAAACGGCTGTCCGACTGGTATAAGCGGTTGAGCAGTGCGGAAACCCGGCGATAAAGGAGGGGATAGCCATCGTCCCGACAATACTGATCCCACGCCTTCTGAAGCTCCGGATCATAGGAGGACAGCCTGGACGCCTCCACCGCACTATTGAGCCGGTCAGCTCCCAGCTGTAAATTTAATTGGAACTGTTCCGTCATGGCCTGTTCTTTCTGCCGTCCTGTCCCGGACAGCAGATACCAGGCCATCACCGTTGCCACTGTTACCATGGGCAACAGCCAGCATAACAGAATGATCAGAGACATCTGGCGCTGCAGAGAGGGAGCGTTTTTTTTCATAACAAAACCATGCCTTTCCGTAACCTGCAAATTTGGGCTGCAGGCACTTATTTGCGTGTGAAAAATTTACTTTTCACACGACCCCCATGCCTGCTTCATCAGGCATAAATTCACAGTTGAAAAATGGCTGCAAAGACAATTTCAATCTATACCTCCGGTTTTGGAATTCAGTAGAAATATTGCATTGATTATACACCCTCTCTTTCCGGCGATCAACCGGACGAGTCTGACCGTCAAGCCAAACGCAAGAATGGTTCAGCGGGCCCGTAGCTTGGCTGTGCTTCCT
>CANSTU010000027.1 GCA_947650005.1 uncultured Lachnospiraceae bacterium | reverse complement strand
GTTCTATGATGCTGGGGTAACGAAACATGCTCTCGGAGGGATATCCTCGGTCAACAAGCAGGATACTGTTTGGAAATCCCGGTAAAAAATCAATATGGGATTGGGCCGATTCACGTTCATTGTAACGATAGGAATGAAGGGAAACATCGACCAGAATATCATTCATTACGTCATACAGGACGGATACGGAAGCAAGTGGTGACACGATTTGCGTTTTGTTGGGATTGCCACCAAATATTTTATAATTTTCTTCTGATTCTGGGATCTGTATCGTACTTCCATCAATGGCATAGATATGGAAATCATTCCAGGTACGTAAATCTGTTGACAGGAAATCATCCGATGTGATAAGTTCATTGGAACACTGTAAGATAGATGTCAAAAGTCTTGTATTCATAAAAGCACCTCGCATTGAAAATATGATCAATGCGAGGCAACATTTTTTGACCGTTTTGTCAAGTGTTTTTTATAAATTTCTCATCTTTATTGATACTCTTAAGTTGACGACATTGCCTGCATAGCAGGTGGTTTTTAAAAGAATGCTGCACAACAAAAAACCTTGCAAACACCAATGTTCACAAGGTTTTTCAAACTCCCCGAGTTGGGCTCGAACCAACAACCCCGCGGTTAACAGCCGCGTGCTCTACCATTGAGCTATCGAGGATTATGGCATTGACACGATCCTATCATATGCATGCCGGATACGCCGGATTACACATTTAAGGTTTCCCCATGCCATCTCTTTTATACAGTATATTCAAACTATTTTCTGGATCCGGAACGGGGCTTTTGATTCTTTTGCCTCCAACCGCTTCCGAAAATCGGGAGCTGCCGTCATCCGGCACTTCAATCCTCTTCGTCCTCACTGGCCACCACTCCCGATACCACAGAAGTCACCGCAGAAATCACCACAGCCACAATGATGATTAACAGCATCCCGCCCATTAAAACCATTACTTCCATTTCTCTCTACCCGCTTCCTTTCTATATTCTGGAATGTCCCATCCTGTCAGTACATTTCCTGACGCCATTATAGCACACCCCCATCCATGCCACAAGACAAAAATCCGCCTTTCTTTCAGAGCAGTAAATCCGCTTCCTATTCACGCGCCCAGCAAGGCCCTGCCAAAGTATCGATTGCAATCCGATCACTTTTCGGCCGCCTGCCCCCTATTGCGCATGCCCCGCATCCGCAGAAAATAACTGGTCACCAGAATCACATCCGCTCCGGCCCAGGCCAGGATCTCCGCATAGAAGATTCCCTGTTCTCCCATGAACAGAGGAAGCACAAGCGCGCTTCCGGTACGCATAAGAAACTCCGCGATCCCGGACAGCATGGGCAGGAATGTGTCTCCCATCCCCTGCAGAGCGGAACGCACCACATGCAATATATATAGGATGGGGAGAAATGCGCTCATCACTGCCAGATAAAAATAAGCGATATCCATGGTTACTGCCACATCCTCCGGCGTTCCTGAAATGAAGCATCCCAGAATCAATTTCCCGAACAAAAACATGGCGGCCGCAATCAGGGCAGATGTGCCCATGGCCACAACCAGGGCGGAACGCATCCCACTGCTGATCCGATCCATCCGCTTTGCGCCCAGGTTCTGCCCCACATAAGTGACCATGGCATAGCCATAGGAAGTCGCTGCCACCTCCAACACGCCATATAGCTTGTTCGTGGCCGTAAAACCTGCGATGAACAGCACGCCGAAACCGTTTACTACGGACTGCACGATCATCCCGCCCACAGCGATAATGCCGTTTTGAAAAGCCATGGGAAGACCTAGCTTCATCAAATGAATTCCCAGCGCCCCGCTCATCCGAAAATCGCTCTTTTCAAACCGGAGGATCTCCACCCGACGGATGACAACCAGACAGAACAGGCCGGAACAGACTTGGGCGATGATCGTAGCCGCTGCCGCGCCTCTGATCCCCCATCCAAAGCCCAGCACAAAGAGAAGATCTAACGCCACGTTGATCAGGGCTGCCACGACCATGGCATACAGGGGCGTCTTTCCGTCTCCCAGAGCGCGCAAGATCGCCGCCAGGATATTATAGGCCATTACCACAGGAATCCCCGCAAACATGATACGCAAATAGGAAAGAGAATCCGCCACGATCGCCTCTGGTGTCTGCAAAAGCAAGAGAATGGGGCGTGCAAAAATCTGACTGGCCGCCAAAAGCGCCAGAGAGGTGCCCAAGGCCAGCAGAAGAGAATTCGCAATCGTCTTACAGAGCCGTCTGTATTCGCCGGCTCCAAATTCATGGGACATTTTAATGGAAAAACCCTGGGCAAATCCCTGCACGATACCCAGCACCATCCAGTTGAGCCAGTCAGACGCCCCCAACGCCGCAAGTGCGCCCACGCCCAGCGCCTGCCCAACTACCATGGTATCCACTACCGTATATAACTGCTGGAATACATTTCCTACCATAAGCGGAAGGGAAAATCCCAGAATCAGTTTCAGCGGCTTCCCCTCTGTCATATTCTGTATCCGTGCCATCTTTCCTCCCATTCTGCCACGCTGCCGTCTATCCTATCTGCAAGCTCCTGGTTCCTTTATACATTCCGCCGTTACCTCTCCCGGAAGGCCCTGACGGGATGTATAGGGGAATCCATCGCTTGCGGACAGGATAGCGCTGCGGTACTGCTCCTTTACAAAAAAAATATTTGGATTTATAATTTCTGAAGGAAACTTTCTTCCATCATTATCCGAACATACAACATCTTTCAGCCTTGCGCACAGTATAACAGATTCAGCAAGGAAACAAAAGGGGAAAATTTATGGACGCTATGGACACAGCTAGAAAACAGAATGACTTTTCCAAGGGAAGTGTGGTAGGCAGCATCCTTTCCCTGGCGCTTCCCATGACTTTGGCGCAGCTGATCAATATTCTTTACAATGTGGTAGACCGGATGTATATTGGGCGTATCCCCGGGCAGGGTTCGCTTCCCCTTACCGGTCTGGGACTGTGCATGCCCCTCATCTCCGTTATCATCGCTTTTGCCAACCTATTCGGCACCGGAGGCGCGCCGCTGTGCTCCATCGCCCGGGGAAAGGGGGATTTACAGGGGGCGGAACGGATTCTGGGGAATGCCTTTACCATGCTTCTTTTTACCGGAATCCTTTTAACCCTGCTGGGGCTCTTTTTTAAGAAACCGCTCCTCTATGCCTTCGGGGCCAGCGACGCCACCTATCCTTATGCGGACAGCTATTTGTCCGTTTATCTTCTGGGCACCCTGTTCGTTATGATGGGATTGGGAATGAACAGCTATATCAATGCCCAGGGCTTTGCCCGAATCGGTATGCTCACCACGCTGATTGGAGCCGTACTGAATCTTCTGCTGGATCCTCTGTTCCTTTTCGTCTTCCACATGGGTATCCGGGGAGCGGCCATCGCCACAGTGATTTCCCAGGCTGTTTCCGCCCTTTGGACCATCCGTTTCCTTACAGGGCCGAATACCATCCTGCGTATCCGTCCCGCCTGCATGAAACCCTGTCTGCGAACCATACGGGATATCACTGCCTTAGGCCTGTCCGGTTTCATGATGGCTATTACCAACAGCATCGTCCAGGTGCTCTGTAACGCCACTCTGTCCATCTATGGCGGCGATCTGTATGTGGGCGTCATGACCGTCATCAATTCCATCCGGGAGATCCTTACCATGCCGGTGAGCGGTATCACCAATGGCTCTCAGCCCGTCATCAGCTATAATTACGGTGCAGGAAAAAACGACCGCATCCGGACGGCCATCCGTTTTATGGCCGCCAGTTGTATTGGTTATACCGTCATCGTATGGGGAATCTTACATCTCTTCCCCGTATTTTTCATTCATCTTTTCAATACCCAGCCTCAGCTGACCGAGGCTGCTGTGCCCGCCCTGCGAATCTATTATTTCGGCTTCTTCATGATGTCTTTGCAGTTCTCCGGCCAGACCGTATTCCAGGCGCTGGGAAAGGCAAAATATGCCATCTTTTTCTCCATCCTCCGGAAGGTGGTCATTGTCGCACCGCTCACCCTGCTGCTTCCAAAACTGATCTCGCCCTCCGTCAATGGCGTCTTTCTGGCGGAGCCCATTTCCAACTTCATCGGCGGGGCCGCATGTTTTGGAACCATGCTCACCGTAGTAGGCAGGCAGCTTCGCCGCACCGACATGAATGCCCAGAAGGCATCCTCCTAACTTTAAGCCATATTTGCGGCAATGCCGTCGAAGTCCATATTTTCTGTCCGAAAACCACGAAGCGATTTCTCATATGCATTTTGCACTCTTCCACTTTCCTTTCATACAGATACGGTCGTTTTTCAGGCCGCCGGTATGGCCGGACTGCTTTTCGTGGCCTGTTCTTTGTGCTATATTCTTCCAAACGAATAAAATTTATAAAAAATGAATAGAAGAAAGAATGAGGGGCATACTTGTATTATCATCAAAAACCCCCTCCTTTGATGATATGATATGAAATCCCCCCTATAAATAAAATCCCGTCTGCAGCAGAAGTGCTGGAGGCGGGATTTTATTTGATTAGGAAGAAATGGGCTCATCCTTATACATATTTGGCTCTGTCAATGCTCTCAGCCATGTGCTTTGGCGTGGGCAAATCAGTGAGATGAAACCTATTCATTTCCGATCACCCTTCTTCACAAACAGTCGGCCAACGCCATGCCTCCCATGGATCGGGATTCCTTGGCCTACAGTTCAAACCAGTCTCTATATCCCAGAGCAATCAGGTTGTCCCTGCTGATCTTCAGGCTCTCAAAAGGATCCCTTCCATAAGTATCATCCTGCTCGATCAGGAAATATTCGCTGCCGCCTGCCAGGCCTGCTTCGATACATTCCTTCACAGGCATGCTGCCTTCGCCCACCTCCGCGAACTGCACCACATTGGTAAACGCCTGGTTAAACTTTGTGAAATCAAAGGGGCCTTCCGGCATCTTCATTTCCCCGATGCGATAGTCCTTTAAGTGGAGCAAACGGATACGGCCCGCATATTTTTTCACAAATTCCACAGGGTTTTCGCCGCCTCTATGGATCCAGTGGATATCCAGTTCGAAGCCCATGTGCTTTGTGGTATCCTTGATGATGTCCAGCAAATATTTTCCATCATATTTTACAAATTCCAGATGATGGTTGTGGTAATACAGATCGATCCCATGCTCTTTCAATTTTTCCGCCATCTCATCAGCCCGTTTCACGAAGTCGATGACCTTTTCCCTGCTTCCCATGCAATTCATGGGCATCATGCCGATACGCAGCATATTGCAGTCCAGGGCCTTGCAGTCCGCCACGATCTTGTCAAAATCGTTCACCAGATATTCGCCGGGCATGCCGGGAGCCATGGGCTCCAACGCAGCAGTACAAGCCGCAACCTTAATATTGAATTCTTCACAGGCCTTCTTCATCCCCTCCACGTTCTCCGGCGTCATGGGGATTTGGCTGATCTCCACACAATGATATCCCAGCTCAGCGCAGGCCTTCAATGTGCCGTAAGCGCCCAATTCGTCAATTTTTTTCTTAATCGTGCTCATCTGGATTCCAATCAATCCTCTGTCCATGATTATTTCCTCCAATCTGTCGGCACATATCTTCTGCCGGCCAACCCTCATCGGCCGGAAAATTCCCGTTCCTCCGGCTCGTTTTCATCTTTGTTCCCATCTGCCCGCTTTAGCGGGAAGACAAATCAGGGAGATCCCCTCTGCGCCCAAGAACGCACACAGCCCAAAACGTTTGCTTTACCCGCTCATTCCGGAATAACCTGCACCGTTTCGCCGCTTCGTCCGGACTTCTGAATCGCATCGATCAGCCGGATACTCATCACCGCATCCGACACATGGATATAGTCGCTGCCTCCCGTTTCGATTTCCCGATAAAATTGATTGATCAGCTTCCCATGGCTGGCCCCATAATAGAATTTTGTACCAGGAAGCTTCTCATCTTCCACCAGTCTCTCCCTTCCGCCGTCTGAATTTAAACGATAAAGTACATTATCGATGATGGAAAACTCTGCCTTTTCCATTTGCACGCTGATCTGCACGCTTTCATTGCGATAGTTCGCGTTGGTGGCTAAAAATAAACCACGGGCGCCATTGGCATAGGTAAGCCTGGCGGACACCGTGTCCTCCACCTCAATGCCGTAATCCAGAAGCTGGCTCACCGAAGCCTTCACAGCCGTGACCGGACCTCCCAGATGATAGAGAAGATCCAGCGTATGAACCGACTGATTGATCATACAGCCGCCACCAGCCGTCTCCCACTTCCCTCTCCAGGGTTTTACATCATAATAGGATTTCTCCCGGGCCCAGGGAACAATTCCCCTTGTCCCCGTCACCTGCCCATACTCTCCGCTGTCTATGAGCCCCTTAAGCATTTCTACGGATTCATTATACCGGTTCTGGAGGCAGATACCCATATGGATCTCGGGATGGGACGCCTCAAACGCCGCAAATGCCTCCGCCTCCTGCGTATTCAACGCCACCGGCTTCTCACAGAACACATGGACGCCCCTCCCTGCCGCTTCCTCGGACACCGGAACATGCAGATAATGGGGTAGGCAGATATGAACCGCATCCGGTTTCTCCCTTTCAATCATTTCCCTGAAATCCGTATAGAATGGAACGTCCTTTGGCGCATGCTCCCTTGCCGTCCCGTCGATATCGCACACCGCTGCCAGCGTGATCTCAGGGTTCTTATCGATCGCCATGATATGAATACTCGAGATATCCCCAAGCCCAATAACCGCTGCTCTCTTCATATTAACCTAACTCCCATCTGCCCGCCTTGACGGGCACTCAATTCAAGCAAAGGAAACTTCGTTTCCTGGGAAACCAAAGATTTCGCGCTAACTCCCGTCTGCCCGCCTTAGCGGGCATTCATTTCACGCTATTATACCGCATCCTGTTTCATTACCTGGTGGGGAATTTCCCTTCCTCCGCGATCTTCTTGTTCAATTCTGCCAGATAGACATCCTCGTCCACCGGGTTTTCCACTTCCTTGCCAAGCCAGGAAGACAACAGAATCGCATTAGCCAGGTTCACGCCGTTGATACCGTCCGAGCCAGGCGCCAGAAGCGGCCTTCCCTCCAGGATATGCAGTGCAAAATCCTCCATAACCGTAATGTGCTGCATGCCCCAGCCATCCGTATTCTCAAATTCTTCCGTCGTATACAGACCGCCCGCAGAATTCCCCATGGTTAGGCGGGCCACCTCCATCATACTCATGGAAGCGTTCATCTCATTTTCGTCTTTGTTCAAACGATAGACTGTCGCCTTCCTGCTGTCGTCCACCACAATCTTGCCGCCGGTGAGATCGATCTCCAGACGGTCCGTACCGATGGGATCATGCGTACAGGTGATGAAGCTGCCTGTTGCGCCGTTGGGATATTCCGTCACCACAGTCACATCGTTTTCCACGATAATATTCCTATGGCTGCCGTACACACATTTCGCATATACCCGATTGGGCACACCGCAGATCCACTGCCACAGATCCAGCTGATGGGGAGCCTGATTCACGAGGACTCCGCCGCCTTCTCCGCCCCAAGTGGCACGCCATGCACTCTGTGCATAGTAACTATCCGGACGCCACCAGGAATTGATGATCCAGCTGGTACGGCGGATCTCTCCCAGTTCTCCGCTCGCCACGAGTTCTTTCACCTTCTGGTACAGTTTATTGGTTCTCTGGTTGAACATGATCCCGAAAGCCACGTCCGGGTGGGCCGCAGCGCACTCATTCATCTCACGAACAGCCTTGGCGTACACGCCTGCCGGCTTTTCCACCAACACATTCATGCCATGCTCCAGACAGTAAATGGCGATTTCCGTATGCAGATAATGGGGCACCGTGGTGATTACCGCATCCACATTGCCGGACGCGACCATTTCCTTCCAATCCTTATAAAAAGGATACTCCGGATATTCTTTCTTGCAAAGGGCCTCCTTCTCCGGATCAATATCGCACAGAGCCCCAAGCGCACAGTGGGGCGGGCACTCCGGTGCCGGCATTCCCGGCATCCCTCCCTTCCCAGTCAGAAATCCGGCATAAGCGCCTCCCTGCGCTCCGATACCGATCAGGCCAAAACGAATCTTTTCCATGATAAAGCTCTCCTTTCTCTTTTAGCAAACTCCCATATACCTGCTTCAGCAAGCATACAAATCAGGTTAAGGAAACTCTCGTTTCATAGGAAACCAAAGATTTCACACAAGCTTCCATCTACCTACTTCAGCAGGCATACCCATCAACATCGTGAAAACGTAGATTTCACAATATTCCTTACAATAGCGCTTACGGAATTTCATCTAAAATCGCCCGCAGCGCACGGTATTGCATCGCATACCCTTCCGCCCCATCCTTGGCCTTGTTCTCTTTGATGACATTCTCCGCCGCAGTAGTCTCTAAAGATGCAAGGGAATCAAAAAGTACCAAATGTGGCTCCAGCGTCAGGAAACCTTCATAACCTTCTTCCACAATGGCACGGCGTAACAGTTGTGCAATCTTTCCCTCCCCTGTTCCGCATACCACATTCTCCTTGTCCGTGGAGACCGCATCCTTAATATGAATATATTCGATATAAGGCTGCAACAGATCCCAGCAGGCCTCCGTATCCTCCCCGCACTGAACAAAATTGGCGAAATCAAAGGCTGCCCGGAAGTGGCCGCTTCCCAATGTCTCAAAAAGAGTTTTGCATCTGGCGCCTGTATCGCCATAGATCTCCTTCTCGTTTTCATGAAGCAGGATCACATCGTGTCTCCGGGCAATCTCCAAAAACTGGCCCAGCTTATCGATCACTGTTTTCCGGTAATCCTCCGGATCCTTCCCCTCCGGAATAAAGAAGCTGAACATACGGATATACTTACATCCCAGCACTTTACAGATTCCACACAGCTCCTCCAACTGCTCCTTCTGCTTCTGGAAGCCCTCCTCGTCTTCCACCCCTACCTTTCCGATTGGCGAACCCAGGGAGGATACCTTTACCTGATATTCGGAAAGCTTTGGCAAAAGCTTCTCCTCCACCTCCTGGGCCGTATAGTCCGCAATCCCCTTTCCGTCTGCCGACCGCAGGGAAATATAACGCATCCCCAGGGCGGTGACCGTTTCCAGCTGACTGATGAAATCCGTGCTGATCTCATCCGCGAAACCGGAAATCCTGATCTTTTCCTTCATTAAATTAACCTCCATCCTGCCGCCGGCGAACGGCTCAGGGACCGATCGAAAAATGGCCGACAGACATCTTCCAACCCAATCTCTATACCGCCTCCTCTGCGGCTGTGCGACGCGAAACTCACAGCTGCCTCCATCCCCCGCTTCCGTTTGAACCGCCCGCAATCAATTTTTATTTACACAATTTGCGCAATAAGCATATCGATGCTTTGACGTATAATTGAATTATACTACGCACCGGTCTAAAAGGGTGAGTACAATATTTGTCTGTTATACGAAAAATATCATCTCATACTTGCATCCCTTCTTTGGATGTGCTATAAATTTGTAACAATCATGGAGCATACGTGATCCTTTCGCTCCCACCGCTGTGTATCGGTTCTGTCCGCATTACACTGTCCCTCCATGCGTCCTATACGGCCTTAGCACCGCTGTTCAGCTGAGTGAGGACGTGAATCCGGAGGAGGATTGTCTATTTTCTAGCGTCTGCCTATGATATCCCAACTGCAGCGCCATTGAAATATTATATGCCCGCAAACCATTTATAACGTAGATTCGCTAATCCAACCGCAAAGGAGCCTATCGCAGATGAAAACGAAGAAAACAGCCAAGCAAATAGCAGCCCTGATTTCCATCGGGCTGCTCGTCCTGCTCTATCTCGCCACACTGATCGTGGCCTTCTTAGATTTTCCCGGATCAGACAGGCTCTTTGCAGCCCTTCTGGTGGCTGATATCGGCCTGCCCATCCTTCTTTGGATCTATCTGTGGCTGCTTAAAAAGGTGCGGGAACGTCGGGAAGAGGCGGACAGTTGAGAGGAGGGCGCATCAGCATTCCTCTATTCCACGCCCAGTTTCTTCAGCTCCGCAATGGCCTGCTCCCGATTTTCGAACACAATGCCGTTCATTCCCACGCTCTCCGCGCCCTTTACATTTACGGCAGTATCGTCCAGGAAGACGCATTCCTCTGCTTTGAGGCCATATTGGTCTAGAAGCAGGCGGTAAATGGCTGGATCCGGCTTGATCAGCTGTTTCGTATAGGAAATGATTCCTCCATCCACATATTCCATGAAATCCAGGGCATCCTGGTTTTCATGCCATCCTTTTTCGGAAAAGTTGGAGAGTACCAGAACCTGGTACCCCTTTTCCTTCAGTTCCTGGATCCAGGGAATGGCGTAGTCCAGCCGCGTCACAATCCCATGAAGATTGGAATAGACCTGGCGAAGTTCTTTTTCTACAGTTGGGTCGTTTTGGATGAATCCGTCCAGAATCTCTTCGTCGCTAAGTACGCCCCTGTCACATTCGCACCAGAAGGGGCTTTCCACCGTGGCCCGGCATACCTTCGCTTCCGTCTCTTTATCAAAACCGAAGCTTCCCATGAAATCCCGCCAGCCAAAAGCCGTCAGGACATTTCCAATGTCAAAAATAATCGTCCGTATCATTTTTTCTCCTATCTGCGTGCTTTGGCGCGCATTTATATCAAGAAAATTGAAAGCGCATTTCTTTCAATTTTTCTCCCTTCCGCGTGCTTTGGCACGCATTTAATCAAAGAAATTAAAAGTGCATTTCTTTCAATTTTTCTCCCCTCCGCGTGCTTTGGCACGCATTTAATCAAAGAAATTAAAAGTGCATTTCTTTCAATTTTTCTCCCCTCCGCGTGCTTTGGCACGCATTTATATCAAGAAAATTGAAAGCGCATTTCTTTCAATTTTTCTCCCTTCACCCCGCTTTAACGGCTCCTGAATCAAAAATCCATAACAATTAATCGTCAATCTGGCGCGCCATTTTCCGTTTTCCTATTCCCCGTAAGGGTATCCTCTCCTTCCATCAGGCGCAACAGCCTTTCCGATGCCGCGGACAGCGTTCCGTCCTTTCCTGTCACCACGCAGATATACCTCTTGGGTATCATGGTATGAAAACGCAGTTCAAACAGCCGGCCCGTTTCCAGTTCTTTGGATGCGAAATCCCGTACCACGCTTCCCACGCCCAAATTCCTGCAGGCGAACTGGACAATCATGTCGCTGGTGGCCAGTTCGAATTCCGGGTTCATATGTACCCCGTTTTGGGCCAGGAAGCTTTCCATATAGCTTCCCGTGCTGGTCTTCCCCTCCAGGCTGATCAGGGGGAGGCGTTCCAATTCCTGCAGATCCAGCATCCGGTTTTTGTACTGCATGAACTTCCTGCCCGCCACAAATACATCCTCTATTTCACGCGCCTTCTTGCAGGAAAGCCCGTCTTCCGCAAAGGGGGTGCTCACCAATCCGAAATCGATTTTGCCCTCCCGCAGGGAAGCGAGCGTCTCCGGTGTGGGGGCGTTGCTCACCAGGATGCGGATGCCGGGACAAATCTCATGGAAGCGTTCCAGGTAGGGCAGGAGATAAAACCGAAGCGCCATGTCTGACGCCCCGATATGGATCTCTCCCAGCTCCAGGTTCAGCATCTGCCGGAGCCTCTTTTCGCCCAACTCGATCTGTTCGTATCCCCTGGCCACGTGGGTATACAGCAATTCTCCCTCTTTGGTCAGCTTCACGCCTCTGGCGCTGCGCACGAAGAGCCGGGCTCCCGCCCCGGCCTCAAGCAGCTTTAGAGACTGGCTCACCGCCGGTTGGCTGATGGACAGTTCCCGGGCCGCAAGGGTCAAAGATCCGCACCGCGCCACATGATAAAATACTTTATAATATTCCAGGTTCTGCACCATTGGGGTGTCCGTCACGCCTTTCCGAGCGTCGATTCCCTGTAGATGATATCCTCCCTGCCAGGGCCGTTGCTCACCATGGTGATGGGATAACCGATCTGCTCCTCCACAAACTCCACATACTTCCTGCAATTTTCCGGCAGTTGTCCATATTCCCGGATCCCGCGGATATCACATTTCCATCCGGGCAGAGTCGTGAGCACCGGTTTCGCTTTCTCCAGCTTCCAACTCGCGGGGAAATCCGTGGTCGTCTCCCCGTCCACCTCATATCCTATACATACCGGGATCTCGTCCAGATATCCCAGCACATCCAATACCGTAAAGGCCACATCAGTGGTTCCCTGCAAGCGGCAGCCATACCGGGAGGCTACACAGTCAAACCAGCCCATCCGCCGCGGCCGTCCTGTCGTGGCCCCGTATTCTCCCCCGTCGCCTCCCCGGCGTCTCAGTTCATCCGCTTCTTCTCCGAAGATCTCCGACACGAAGGCTCCTGCCCCCACTGCGGAGGAATACGCCTTACAGACGGTCACCACTTTCCTGATCTCGTACGGCGGAATTCCTGCCCCGATGGCCCCGTAGGCCGCCAGTGTGGAGGAAGAGGTTACCATAGGATAGATTCCGTGATCCGGATCTTTGAGCGTACCCAGCTGCCCTTCCAACAGGATATTCTTTCCCTCCCGGATAGCCTGATCCAGATAAAGGGAGGTATCGCATACGAAGGGAGCGATCTTCTCCTTATATTCCATCAGGGTTGCGTATAGTGCGTCCGCATCCAGCGCAGGTTTATGATATAAATGCTCCAGCAGCACGTTTTTGGTCTCGCAGACCCTTGCCAGCTTTTCTTTCAGCCCTTCTTCCCCAAACAGCTCGCATACCTGAAAACCGATCTTGGCATATTTATCGGAATAGAAAGGGGCGATTCCTGACTTCGTAGAACCAAAGGATCTTCCTCCCAGGCGTTCTTCCTCATACTGGTCAAAAAGGATGTGATAGGGCATCACCATCTGCGCCCGGTCCGAAACCAACAGCTTAGGCTGCGGCACGCCCCGATCCACGAGGGATTTCAACTCATCCATGAGAATCGGGATATTCAGCGCCACACCGTTTCCGATGATGCTGGTGGTATGCCCGTAAAACACGCCGGAGGGCAGGGTATGCAGAGCGAATTTCCCATAGTCGTTCACAATGGTATGCCCCGCATTCGCGCCACCTTGGAACCGGATAATAATATCCGCCTCCCTCGCCAGCATATCCGTAATCTTTCCCTTCCCCTCATCGCCCCAGTTTGCGCCTACAACCGCTTTCACCATAATCATATCCTCCGCAGAAAACCGGCCCCTGCCGGAACACCGTTGCTATGGGCAGCTTTCTCCTGCCCCGGGAATGCGGCACTTGATTGAAAACATCCTGTACCGCCAGACGGCATGAAAAACCGAATGCCCTGTGCCATGCACTCCCTCTATCGCTTATCATAATGATTATAGTCCACGGTTATACATAAGTAAAATCAATATTTCTTATAAAAATAATTAGTACAGCTTATGTCTATTGGCTTTTTCTGAAATATTCGCGCCTCTCCTTCTTTCCTTACCGATAATGACCCTCCCAAGCTGCACACGAAAATTGCATACTTTGGCCCTAACCGTGAAGCGTCCAGCCCCCGCCGGAATACCCGGCATGACTGCGCCCAAAAAGCATCCGCAGCCCCGCCCTTCCCCGGCGGAGCCAAAACAGCCCATTTCGCACGCAGCCCGAAAAGGCCACGGCCAAGGAAACAGCTATTATCCTACACGTTAATCTGCGCCTTCACGCCGAGCAATTCCTTATTTTCCTCCAAAATCGGAGCGATCACATCTTTCAGGAAAGCATCCGTCTGGGCAGGCGCACAGCCCACATAGGAGGAGGGATCCATGGTACGGGCCAGTTCCTCTGGCGTAGTCATAAACAGGGGCTCCTTGGCGATCAGCTCCAGCAGGTTATTTTCTCCGCCTTCCTCCTTCACCCTCCTTCCGGCTTCCATGGAAAGTTCCCTGATTCTTTCATGCAGCACCTGACGGTCGCCGCCTTTCTTTACCGCGTCCATCATGATATTTTCCGTGGCCATAAAGGGAAGCTCGCTGCGCAGCCGCTTTTCAATCACCTTTGGATACACCACCAGGCCGTCCACTACGTTCAGGCACAAATCCAGAATACCGTCGATGGCCAAAAATCCCTCCGGGACGGACAGGCGCTTATTGGCGGAATCGTCCAGGGTCCGTTCAAACCACTGAGTCGCGGAGGTGACGGCCGGATTCAGCGCGTCCACGATCACATAGCGGGCCAGGGAAGCGATCCGCTCACTCCGCATGGGATTGCGCTTATAGGCCATCGCGGAAGAACCGATCTGGCCCTTTTCAAAGGGTTCCTCCACTTCCTTTAAATGCTGCAGGAGCCGGATATCTCCCGCCATCTTGGTGGCGCTGGCCGCGATGCCGGCAAGGACGTTCAGCACCCGGGTATCCACCTTCCGGGAATAGGTCTGCCCGGACACGGGGTAGCAGGCGTCAAATCCCATTTTCGCCGCAATCATGGGATCCACGGCATTTACTTTTTCCATGTCACCGTCGAAGAGCTCCAGGAAAGAGGCCTGGGTTCCAGTAGTTCCCTTGGATCCAAGAAGCTTTAGCGTAGAAAGCACATAATTGAGATCCTCCAAATCCAGGCAGAATTCCTGCATCCACAGCGTGGCACGTTTTCCCACAGTGGTGGGCTGGGCGGGCTGAAAATGGGTAAAAGCCAGAGTGGGAAGGTCTTTATACGCAGCCGCAAAGGAAGACAGCTCGGAAAGAACGTTCACCAGCTTCTTTTTTACCAGAAGCAGGGCTTCCCGCATCACGATGATATCCGTATTGTCCCCCACATAACAGGAAGTCGCCCCCAGATGGATGATGCCCTTTGCCTTCGGGCACTGTACACCGTAGGCATACACATGGCTCATGACGTCGTGGCGCACTTCCCGTTCCCGCTCCCGCGCCACCTCATAATTGATGTCCTCCGCATGGGCCTTCAATTCCTCGATCTGTTCATCCGTGATGGGAAGCCCCAGTTCTTGTTCGGTCTGCGCCAGCGCGATCCACAGCTTCCTCCAGGTGCAAAACTTCATGTCCGGCGAAAAAATATACTGCATTTCCCTGCTCGCATATCTTTCCGAAAGCGGGCTCACATATCTGTCTGTATTATTGCTCATTGTTTTTTGCTGCTCCTTTCCTCTTTCCACTTTTTTATCTGCTGTCTTCCCCCTGCCTTACGTATCGTTCTCCCCCGGCGGGAGAACGACAGCCTGTGGTCATCCCGGCTTCCCCTACCGGTCAAATTCTCCTCGTATGTCCTCTATGGGAGGCTCTATGGGGTATTTTCCGGTAAAACATCCCTTGCAGATCTCTAGGCCGCCCACCATTTCTTCCAACCGTTCTTCCCGCAGATAAGCCAAGGAATCGGCGCCGATGATCTTTCGGATTTCCTCCGTACTGTGTTCATACGCAATCAGCTGATCCCGGGCCGGCACATCCGTCCCGAAATAACAGGGCCACAGGAACGGAGGTGAGCTGACGCGCATATGGATCTGGCTAGCCCCGGCCTCACGGAGCATGCGCACGATCCGGTCAGATGTAGTCCCCCGCACAATAGAGTCGTCGATCATGATCACTCTTTTTCCTTCCACCACCTCCCGCAACGCATTCAGCTTTACCTGCACGCTGTTTTCCCTGTTCTTCTGTCCCGGTTTGATAAACGTCCTGCCAATATAAGCATTTTTCACAAAGGCGACTCCATAGGGAATCTTCGACTGCATGGCATATCCCATTGCTGCACAGTTTCCCGATTCCGGCACTCCCACCACAATATCCGCTTCCACCGGCGAATCCATGGCCAGGAACTTCCCGGCGAGAGTTCTGGCGCGATAGACGCTTGCCCCGTCGAAATAGCTGTCCGGCCTGGCAAAATAGATATATTCGAAAATGCATCTGGCATGCTTCCCAGGCGGGATACACATGCTGGTGTCCGACAGGATCCCTGCCTGCGGCGTGATCGTCACGATTTCGCCCGGAAGCACATCCCGTACAAACTGCGCCCCCACCGTGTCTAAGGCACAGGTTTCCGAGGCCAGCACATAGGCGTTCCCCCTCTTCCCGATGCACAGGGGCCGGAAACCATAGGGATCCCTAGCGCCTATCAGCTTACGCGGAGACATGATCACCAGGCAATAGGCACCCTTAATCTTCTTCATGGCCCTTCCTACCGCCTCTTCAACCGTCCGGGCATTCAGCCGTTCCCTTGCGATATGATAGGCGATCACCTCCGAATCGATGGTTGTCTGGAAGATGGCCCCCGTGTATTCCAGCTCTCTTCTCAACTCCGGGGCATTTATCAGGTTCCCGTTGTGGGCGAGCCCTAGCGTACCCTTCACATAATTGAGCACCAACGGCTGAGCGTTTTCCCGCACACTATTTCCCGCCGTGGAATACCGCACATGCCCTACGCCGATATCCCCCCGCAGGCTTCCCAGATTTTCCTGGTGAAAGGCCTCGTTCACCAGCCCCATTTCTCTCACGCTTACCACTTTCCCCTTCGGTCCTGCGGTATCGCTCACCGCTATGCCGCAGCTTTCCTGCCCCCTGTGCTGCAGCGCCAACAGCCCATAATAAATGGTATCCGCCACATCTGTGCCGTCAAAATCATACATACCAAATACGCCGCATTCCTCGCCTGGCTTCTCCCCTGTCCATTCTTCGATATCCTTTTCCGCCATTCTTCCTCTCCTTCCTGCTGCCTAAACGCAAACGGCCTGCATCCGTCAAACGACACAGGCCGCGGAAACCCTCCGCGGCCCATCCCATACACTTCGTTTTTCGGTCACAGTCCCAGCCGTTTGAAAACCTCATTATAGGCTTCTTCCACATTTCCCAGGTCACGGCGAAAACGATCTTTATCCAATTTTTCATTGGTATGCACATCCCACAGACGGCAGGTATCCGGGCTGATCTCGTCAGCCAGGATGATCTGTCCATGATAACGGCCGAATTCAATCTTAAAGTCTATCAGCTTGATATCCGCCTGAAGGAAATAATCCTTTAGCACTTCGTTCACTTTAAAAGCATATTTCTTGATGACCTCGATCTCCTCCCAAGTGGCGAGCTTTAAAGCTACCGCAAAATAGGAATTGATCAAAGGATCTCCCAGTTCATCGTTTTTGTAGCTGAACTCGATGGTGGGTTCCGCAAAATCCGTTCCTTCCGGCACGCCCAGTCTCTTGGAAAAGCTCCCTGCAGCCACATTTCGGATAATTACTTCCAGGGGTACGATCTCCACTTTCTTCACAGCGGTTTCCCTGTCGCTGAGCTCCTCTATATAATGGGTAGGAACTCCCTTTTCCTCCAGCAATTTATCCACATGGTTGCTCATCCGGTTATTGATAACACCCTTTCCCACGATCGTCCCCTTTTTGACTCCGTTAAAAGCGGTGGCATCGTCCTTATAATCCACGATGAGTACATCCGGATCCTCGGTTTTAAATACCTTCTTCGCCTTACCTTCGTAGAGCTGTTCCAATTTTTCCATTATCCTACCTAACCTTTCTGTGAGGGGGAACTGCCTGTCAATCTCCAGGCTAAATTCAGACGGGACCCTCTGTATGGAGAACCCTTCCGAAAATTTTGCAGAACCTGTTTACCCGTCAAGTATAGCGCACCGCTTTTCAGGAATCAAGGACACATCGACGGCCTCTCCGGATTTTCTACATAATGCCCAAAATAATCCTTCTATAGCACATAAAAGAAGACAAACCTATGAATCCGTGTAATCTTCCTCTTCATTCGGATTTTGTCTTCCCTTCCCAAAAATCCCATCAAACAGATCCAAATATACACAAATTTCCTGATATAGCCCGTCCGGCGTATAATCAAATCGGCGGCTGTGTTCCTCCGTCATTCCCTTTAGTGTGTATTCCACACATTTTGCCGCCAGATCCGGATCTGCCAAAGGCTCAAATATATGATAGTCCGCCTGTGCCATCATACCGCGGATCCGTTCCTGATATGCCTGGCGCGCCGGCTCCACAGCCTCCAACGCCTCCTCGCAGTCCTCTTCTTCCACCCGGTCCATAAAACGCCGCATATAGGGATAGGTTTTCAAAACCCTTATCCTGGCCCGCTCCATATGCCGAAGCAGTTTAAAATAATCCGTTTCTGTGGATTTTACCTCTCCTGACAGCTCCAGCAGCATGTATTTTGCACTATAATCATATAGGAAAGCATACAATTCCAATTTGCTTCCAAAATAGTGGAACAAAAGTCCCTTGCTGATGGAAGCTATTCTGACAATATCATCCGTACTGGCACGCCTGTATCCGTTGCGCGCAAATATCTGCAGCGCAGCATTTATAATCCGATCCTGCTTCTCTTTTTTCACGTCAAAAAAACGGTTATTCATCTGTATACCCTGCATTTTCTCCCGGCCGGCCCGGCCGTTTCCTGAACGATCTCATCTTATCATCTATCCTCTATTATCTCAAGCATTTTTAACTTTTTACACGACAAAATTTAATACAATTTTAATACATATTTTCTTTTCAAAACCGCAAAATAGTATTAAAATACAAGAGAAATAGGGAATGCCGCCTCCTCTACTGGAAAGGATTTCCAGGCGGAAGGAGCTGCTCTACTAGAAGGCAGTCTGCGGCAGGAATCCCCATCAATAGCATGACCTTAGAAAGGGGTATTAGCCATGGCCAGAAAAAAAAGCGGGTTCGGGAAATTTCTTACCGCCGCAGCATTCGGTGCAGCGGCTGCAGGAGCCTGGTATTATCTGAAAGGCAGGCATTCATCTTCCACCAGCGAGGATGCCGGGGTTGATGACGATTTTGATGAATACGACAAGTTTGACGACCTTGATGACGGGGAAAAGGACGCCGAAAATACCGTACAGGAAGATATCCAGGAAGAAGAAGCCGACGAAGAACCTCTCTCGGAAGAAAGCGAGCTCCACAGCGCTTCCCGTTCCTATGTATCCCTGGATTTTCAGAAAGCAAAGGATAAGGCTGATGAAGTCATCAGCAGCGTATCTGGAAAGGTGGAGGACGCGGTAAATAAAATCCGTTCCTCAGAAGAATTCGGTACGGTTACCAGCCGGGTGGACGGGGCCGTTACCAAGATCCGCAATTCCGAAGAATTTGGAGCCGTAACCGGTAAAATCAACGAAGCAGTGGAGCGAATCCGCAACAGCAACGAATATGCTAATGTAGATGAGCAAATGGAGCATGCGCTCAATCGGGTAAAAGAAGCCACGGAAAAGGCGGTAAACCGGGTGGGCGCGAAGATTAACGCTACCATGAACAGTGCTTCTGCCATGGCGGAAGACGAGATACAGCAGCCGGAGGCAGAAGCTACAGAAGATATAAAACCCGACGATGCGCCTCAGACGCAGCAGGCTTCCCCTGATGGGACGGCGCAGGATGACGGTCAGGAAATGCATTTCTAAACGGTTGTACGAAAGACAATAGATGTTTTAAAGGCAAGAGATGTTTTATAAATCCGGCGTGATTTTCGTCACGCCGGATTTTAGATTCCCTTTTTGTCCTTTCCCTCTACCACCTGGCTTCTGCGCCAAAACGGGATTCACAGACTATCCATAGGGTATTCTATTTCGTCGATTTTTTTCGTCGGAATTTTATTTCGTCGTCCCACCTTCCACAAAGCGTACCGGAAGGATGACGCCGTCTTCCACTGGCTTCTTTTCAATCATTTTCACCAGCGCATCCACACAGGCCACTGCCATATCCTTCACCGGCTGTGCGATACTGGACACGGCATAATCTCCTGTATTCAGAACACGCAGCCCATCATATCCGATGATCTGTACGTCTTCGGGTATACGGATATCCATGTCCCTGAGCTTTCTCTCCACTGCAACCGCATGCACATCGGAACTCGTAAAAATACCGTCATAGATCAGTCTGCCATCCCGTACGCTGCGTTCCAGGAAATCATAAATCTTCCTGATCTGCTGTCTGGTCAGGGTGGTCTCCTCCCCAAAATCCATACTGGATGCATTTACCCCTGCCTGCTCGCAGACGTTCATAAAACTTCTGCCACGTTTCAACGTCTCTCCCAGCAGATGGGAACCATTCCGTATATAGATCACATTCCTGCATCCTGTATCGATAAACTTCTGGGCCGCTAGCCTGCCTCCCATATCGTTGTCACTGGAAATACAGCATGTGGGATACCGGAAATGCCTGTCAATGGGTACAAAAGGTATGTCCGCCTCCAGGTATTCGTCCATGTTGCTGTAGGATATGGAAATCAGTCCGTCCACTTTATTCTGCTTTGCCATATTGATATAGGCCAATTCCCGATCCGCATTGCAATGGGAATTGCACACCAGAAGCCTGTACCCCACCGCCGCGAGCACCTGCTCCACATAGTTCACCAACAATGCGAAGAACGGATTCACCAGATCCGGAACGATGATCGCCACTGTATAAGTCTGCTGTGCCCTCAGCCCTTGGGCATAGGTGTTCACATGATATCCCAGATCCTGTATGGCCGCCTCCACCTTTTTCCTGTTGGCCGGCTTCACATACATATTGTTCAGGACCTTGGATACCGTTCCCACCGATACACCGGCAGCGGCGGCAACTTCTCTAATTGTTATCATACACAATTTACCTCCTGCCTGCGATTCAGCCTTGTGGCATTTCATGAATCATCGGATTAATTCTATCAAATATATCTTCCATTGTAAACATAATCCCAAAAACGGTTTACACAAAAGGCCCGGCATTTCTGCCGGGCCCAGGATTCCGGCAGACGGTCTCCTTCTCGGGGAGCGCTACGTTCAACCGGTTTTCATGCGCAACGGCGCATGGATGTTTCCTTTTCATCCGCCCGCTTTCACGGGCGTCCAAGGCGGGATCCGCGAATCTACACTTCCGCGTATGCTCCTCCCAAGCCCTGTCAGGATTTCACCGCGCCCGCAACCACGCCCGCGATAATGTACTTCTGAAGGAACAGATACAGGATGATAACCGGTATTACCACCATGATCAGGGAAGCCATAATCAATCCCAGATCGGAAGAATAGGTTCCATAGAACATCTGCGTTGCGATGGGCAGGGTGTACAGTTCCTTTTTGGTTAACACCAGGGACGGAAGCAGGAAGTCATTCCAGAAGCCCATGGCATACAGGATCACCAGGGTTGCCGTGGTGGGCTTCAAAAGCGGAAGCACGATCAGGAAGAAGGTCTGATGCCTGGTACATCCGTCCAGTCTCGCCGCCTCTTCCAGGGCCAAAGGGATGCTGCCCTTAATGAAGCCATGGTACATAAACACGGACATTGCCACTGAGAAGCCCACATGCATCAGGATCAGCGTCAATCTGTGGTTCAGCAGATGGAGCTGTCCGCCGTAAATGGAAACCAGGGGGATCATGATAACCTGGAACGGGATTACCATGGATGCCACCATCAGGGAGAAGAAGACTTTATTCAGCGCATAATCCGTACGCACGAAAATGTATGCACACATGGCTGCCACGATGATGAGCAGCAACACCGCAAAACCGGTGATGCACAGTGAATTCATGAACGTCTTAGGGAAGTCCATCTTCACAAAGGCATCCACATAGTTCTTCACGGAGGCGCCCTGGCTGCCGATCAGGGAAAGGGGTTCTCTGATAATATCTCTCTTCGTTTTAAAAGAATTGATCACCACCATCACAAAGGGAAACATATAGATGACAAAGCACACCAGCAGGATGATCATCTTGACCGTCATAGATACTCTTTTTTTGATATATCCTTTCGTATTCAGATCCATTATGCTTCCACCTCCTTCTTCTTACCCATAAAGGCCTGTGTCACGGCAACCACCGCGATTACCAGGAAGAGAACCAGGGCTTCAGCCTGGCCGAGGCCGTACTTTTTGGATGAGAATGCTTGGTTATACACGTACATAGCTGCCAATGTGGTGCTGCCGAAGGGGCCACCCTCTGTCAGGGAAATGTTCACATCATAGGTTACGAAAGCCCTTGTAATCGCCAGGAAGAAGCAAATTGTGAAAGTACCCATCATCATGGGAAGGGTAATATAGCGAGTGGTCTGTTTCTCGTCGCATCCATCGATCTTGGCCGCTTCCCTCAAATCCTCGGATACGCCCATCAGTCCTGCGATATAGATCAGCATCAGATAACCGGATAACTGCCATACGGTGACAATGATTAATGCCCAGAAAGCCTTAAAGGGATCGGACAGCCAGGAAGAAGAAAACAAGCTGATACCGGTGGCTTCACCGATCACCAGGATGGCCTGCTTAAAAACGAACTGCCAGATATAACCGAGTACGATACCGCCGATCAGGTTCGGGGTGTAGAAAGCCGCACGGAAGAAATTACTTCCCTTGATCTTTCCCGTCACAAGCAAAGCCAGCCCAAAGGCCACTGCATTGGCCAGCAAAACCGCAGCAAACGCGTACAGGATGGTCTTTCCCATAGATACCCAGAAAGTACCGTCCTTGAAGAGTGCCGCATAGTTGGCAAAACCCACGAAGGGAATTGCACTGGAGATGCCGTCCCAACCGGTAAAGGTTAGATAAAAACCGAAAAGGAAGGGCACGATAACCACTGCCGAAAATAGAAAAACCGCCGGCCCTGCAAAACTTGCGAACATCGCAGCTTTGTAAGAGAATTTTGATTGGTTCTGCATTCTAACGCTCCTCTCTAATAGGTAGAAACGCCGTTTCGGAAACGAGTTTTCAAAAACGATGTTCCTTACTCCAGGGCAGCTCTCCCCCCTGCCCTAAAAAGAGGGCCGGACCCTTGCAGATCCGGCCCCCGTTTCACAGCCATTATTTATCACAATCGTGATCTTATTGTGCTGCCCAGTAGTCGTTGATGGCCTTAGCCAGTTCTTCCCTGGTGCACTGGCCGCCAAGGTACTTCTGCATCTCAGCACCAAGGGTCTTCCAGTGGTCGCCGGGCAGTTCCGGGAAACCGGGAACCAGAGCGCCCTGATTGGTATAATTAGCCACAGACTGTCCCATAGGATTGGTAACAGGCAGGGTAATGTTGGAGAATGCAGGTACGAGGCTGCACTGATTTACCAGGAAATCCTGGCCGCCTTCGTTGTATACCAGCCAGTTCAGGAAATCTCTGGCTGCCTGCTGCTGTGCCTCGTCATTGTAAGCGGTATCGATCATGCAGTATTTGCTCGCGCCGCCAGCCAGCTTGCTCGTCACATCGTTGGTGTCGTCCTTCTGGGGTACAGGCATGATTCCGTATTCGCTGTCATCCATGGCGAAATCCTTCATCTCAGCCCATGCCCAGTTGCCGTTAAACCAGAAAGCGATATCGCCTTCAGCCAGGCATACAGCATTGTTGTTGTAATCCGCTGCCAGAGGATCGTTCGCATTCATGTTGTATTTCATCAGCAGATCAAAGGTATCGAACAGGGAGTTAAACCTTGCATTGGTGTTCAGGTCTTCCGTACCGGCTTTCAGGCCATCTGTGAAAGTATATGTACCTTCTACCGTGCAGTCCTGCTCTTCATATACCTGGGTCAAATAATGGCCTGCCAGGGACCAGTCTTCCATGTTCAGGGCCACCGGCGCTTCCATGCCGCCTGCAACCAGCTTGTCAAGCAGTGCCTGCAGATCATCCAGGCTCTTCACAGCCGTGGGATCAAAGGTCTCGCCAGTTGTAGCTTCAATAGCTGTCTTGTTATACATCAGACCGCGTGCTTCAATACAGAAGGGGAAGCCGATCAGCCTGCCATTGTAGGTCGCGCCATACTGGGAACCGCCATCCTTTGCCCAATCTTCATTAGTAAGATCCAGCGCATATTCATCCAGCATCAGGATATCCTGGATATCGCCCATGAAAATGGTGGGCACTTCGCCGGAAGCATATCTCTTAGTGATATCCTGGGACGGAGAATCGCCAACCGTTACGGAAACTTCCACACCCACGCCTGTCTCAGCAGTATATTTAGCTGCCAGCTCTTCCCACTGGGTCTGGATCTCGCTCTTGGTATTCAGAATCGTGATGTTCACGCCGTCTGTAGAAACCGGCGCTGCCTCTTCAGAATCTCCCGTAGATTCAGCGGAAGCTTCCTCATCGCCTGCTTCGGGAGCCGCCTCGGAAGCTGCTTCAGAAGCCGTCTCTCCGGATGCCCCGCCATTGTCAGAGGAGCCGCCGCATCCAACCAGAAGCGTAGCTACCATGGCAACGGAGAGGAGTGCGCTGACCAACTTTCTTTTCATCTTCTTCATTCCTCCTTGAAAAAAAATGTGTGATAGGCCATTCTCCCTTCGGGAGATGCCCGTTGCGGAAATCGGTTCCACGGACTAAAGCCCTTGTCTCCCTTCTCCGCTTGGTTTTGTCCCGCCGTCTCTTACGAAACGCATAAGACAATTACATATGAATTTGAATCGTTTCATATCTGGGTAGTACCATACCATACCCCCCCCCAGATGTCAACTGCTTTTCCATATTTTTTGTTCAACAATCTTATTTTTATTGATTCCAGACGAAATCTCTTCATATTTTTTGTGCAAAATGCGAGTTAAAATCGATTCATTTTTTCATTATCACCAAATTTCGACCTTTTTCATGAAACGATTCAATATTTATCTAATTTATACCAGATAAAACCTTTCTACGGATCGGAACCACGACAATGGCATTGAAACCGTTGCTGCTCCAACCCGGCAGAATTTCGTCCACAGAGGAATTCCAAGACAGTAAGCTGCCGCTATCCCATTAAAAACAAAGAAGCGGGCTGCTTCCATCTGAAAGCAACCCGCCACTAACCATACCAATTATGAAAAAACTTTTATGGTGCGATGGAATACGCCCCGTCCACCAACAGGCATTGTCCTGAATAATAGCAGGAATCCGGGCCGCTGAGAAACGCGATAACCGGCGCAATATCATTCTCTGCATCCCCTAGCCGACGCATGGGCTGCTGCTGAAGGATGGCCTGATATTTTTCGGGGAACTTTTCCGCCCACACCTTAGCGGCAGGAGATTCCGCACCGGGCAGCACGCAGTTGACGCAGATACCGTACTGTCCCCATTCCTTGGCCGCAATCTTTGTCAAACCGCGGATCGCTTCCTTATTGGACGCATAGGCCAGCTGTCCCGCATAGCCAAACATTCCCGTAGCGGATGCAAAATTAATCACGCGGCCTTCACCCTGTTCCTTCATATAAGGGAAGCACTCCTGCATGAAATTCAGAGAACCGATGGTTCCCGTGGACCATGCCATATACATGGAGTCGTAAGTGGTCTCTTCCACCGGTGCGGAGGGTGCGATTGCCTGGGCATTGTTGATGATGACATCCACCGTACCATAAGTGGCGACCGTCTTCTCCACCACTTCTTTGACACGTGCACGATCGGAAGAATCACAGGTCATTGCAAATCCCTCTCCGCCCAGTGCATGGATTTCCTTCACTGTCTCCTCAATCGGTTCCGCCCTGCGGCCGGTGCACACCACCTTGACGCCCCGTTTAGCCAGAAGCAGCGCGATCCCTTTTCCGATTCCCTGGCCTGCGCCGGTTACAATGGCTGTTTTTTCATTTAATTGTTTCATGATAACCTCCTGCCTTTTTGTTTTAAGCATCTCCTTTGAAGTCGCTTTTTGGTCACTGTCATATTACCACATTCTGAAGAATTAGTCCAGGCACCGGAGCAACGGCTGCATAGAAATGTCCGGCATCTTTGCTTTCACACGCCTGCCAGGAAACACCCCGAAGAGGAGCGTCCCAGGGGGAGCCGCAGAAGCCGCCCCATGTTTTCACCCGCATTTCGCGCCATGCAGATGAGACCTGCTTCCCTGGAGGGCCGCTGCCCGACAGGGAGGCATCCAGGGCTCATCGAAATGTCCGGCGCGACGGCGGGTGAAAACATGGGGCGGCTTCTGCGGCTCCCCCTGGGACACTCCTCTTCGGGGTGTTTCCTGTCGGGTACGTGGGCCCCAACGGCTGAAACGCCAATTTCCACGTGCAGCTGATGCCAAAACGGGATGGCGCAGGGTCAAAGAGGGCTGGTTTGCAGATTCATGCGTTTATCCCGCCCTGGCACATAGACAGTTGACTTCCCTCCCCGGAAAATGTATAGTATGAGTGGATTAGCCATACCTCTATCTGTAATCCTCCGTTCTGAACGATGAAGAAAGGCGATGCATATGTGGCTCTTATTTGCAGCCGGTTCCGCCTTCTTTGCCGGGGTCACGGCAATTCTGGCGAAATGCGGCATCAGAGAAACGGATTCCGATATTGCGACGGCCATACGGACTATTATTGTGCTGGCCTTTTCCTGGTTGATGGCATTCCTTACGGGTTCCCAGGAGGGTCTTACGGCTATTCCCTCCGCCATCTGGTTCTTTTTGATCCTGTCAGGATTGTCCACAGGCGCTTCCTGGCTTTGCTATTTCCGGGCTCTGCAGCTTGGCAGCATCAATAAAGTGGTTCCTGTAGACAAATCCAGTATCGTACTCACGATCCTGCTGGCTTTCCTCTTTCTGGGGGAACCGATCAGTGTCTGGAAACTGGCCGGCCTCGCGGCGATCAGTACAGGCACCTGGATGATGATTCAGCGAAAGGAAGATGATCGGGAGACGAAGGGGAATGCCTGGTTCATATATGCAGCCCTATCCGCGCTGTTCGCCAGCCTAACTTCCATTTTCGGCAAAATAGGGATCAACGGCGTGGAATCCAACTTAGGTACCGCGCTGCGAACGGGCGTTGTCCTTTTGATGGCCTGGCTGGTCGTTTTTCTTCAAAAAAAACAGCGTCTGATCATCCAAATCCCCCGCAGGGAGTTTTGGTTCATCTGTCTATCCGGCGTTGCCACCGGCGCTTCCTGGCTCTGCTATTATCGGGCGCTGAAAAGCGGTCCCGCAAGCGTAATCGCTCCCATAGATAAACTCAGCATTCTCGTAACCATTGCTTTTTCCCGGCTGGTCTTCGGTGAAAGGCTGTCCAAAAGGGCAGCGGCCGGATTGACCGGGATTGTGGCTGGTACGCTCCTGATGCTCGTGGGATGATCCTCCCCGAAAGCTTTGATTCCTGTCGGCAGCAAGCCAGCGATCTGGAGCAGACATTCGGTCAATGCGCAAGCGGCGCAGCAGATGCATAAATGATCCGGATTTTTTTATTCCGGCCGCAGTTTTGCTTGCCGCCGTTTCCAATTCTAATTGAATCGTCCGCTGAAGCGGACAGAAAGGTTTTTCATGTTAAAACAATTATCTATTTATGCGGAGAACCAAAAGGGGATTTTACAGGATATCACCGCAACCCTTCAGAAAGAGCAGATCAATATCTTAGGTTCCGTAACTAACGACAGCGCGGAATACGGCATTATCCGTATGGTGGTATCGGCTCCGGAAAAGGCCACGCAAGCGTTGACCCAGGCCGGTTATCTCTGCCGTCTGACCGACGTAACCGGCGTCGAGGTGGAGGATGAGGTGGGTAACTTAAACCGGCTCCTCCTGGCGCTGAAGGAGAGTAACATCAGCTTGGATTACATTTACCTTTCTTTTAACCGGGATTCCGGAAAGCCGATCATGATTTTTCACACTGAAGACATCTGTGAAGTGGAAGCATGCCTGACTGCCAAGGGTTTTACCCTGCTATAACGGCCAAAGCGCAGATAAATGGAGACGGGAGCCTATCTAAATTATGATGGAAAAAAAGGAACACATATTACCCTCAAATGAATCTCCATATCTTGAGAGCCATGGCGACTTCCGGATGCGGGAGTTGGATCATGGTGATCTGGAGCAGTTTAACGCCTTGCTCCAATATGCCTTTCAGGTTACTTCCTATGAGCTGCTCCAGACCGGGTGGCGTCAGGACGAGATCAAATCCGCCAAGCGTCCCATTCTGGAAGAGGCTTATGTTCTGGGCTGGTTTTATAAAGAGCGGCTGGCATCCATGATTGTCGTCTACTCCATGAAGGTTAATATTCACGATAACATCATGGACATGGGCGGTATCACAGGGGTCGCCACCTACCCGGAATACACGGGAAGAGGGCTGATCCATGCCCTCGTAAGGCGCGCCATCGATTATATGCATGAGAAGGGATTTCCCATCACCTTCTTATACCCTTACTCCATCCCTTTTTACCGTAAAATGGGTTGGGAGATCGTATCGGACAAGCTTTCCTTCACGGTCAAAGACGTTCAGCTCCCCAAGGCCCGCCCTGTGGACGGCATGGTGGAACGGGTCAGCCTGGATTCCGAGGATTATCACAACGTTCATTCCTATTTCGCCCTGCAGCGCCATGGAGCGATGATTCGCGATCCCCTGGCCTGGGAAGAGTATTGGCGATGGGAAAACGACGACATGATCGCCGCCGTCTATTACAGCAAAGACCACAAGCCCCTGGGGTATGTGGTCTATTACATCGCCAACGAAATTTTTCATATCAAGGAAATGGTCTATCTGAATATCGAGGCCAACAACGGCCTGTGGAACTACATCAGCGCCCACTTTTCCATGATCACCCAGGTGCAGGGAGACAATTATTCCGGAGAGCCCATGGCCTATCTCTTTGAAGACAGCGAAATCACGGAAACGATATCCCCGTATATTATGGCGCGGATCGTCGATGTGGCTGCTTTTCTGAACGGCTATCCCTTCCAGATCCAGCCCGAAGACCTGAAAATCCACTTCCGCGTGACGGACCCGCTGGCAGCCTGGAACGAGGGGGATTTCCTGCTTTCCTGGCACGACGGGGAAACAAACTGCGAACGGGTGGAGGACAACCAGTCCATCAACGTGGTGGAACTCGATATCAATACCTTAACCACCATGCTCATGGGTTATAAACGGCCAACCTACCTGTATAATCATGAAAAAATTCATACGGAATATTATATGCTCACCTGGCTGGAACGCCTGATCCCGGTGGAAAAGCCCTACTTTTCAGACTATTTCTAAAACACTTCCACGCGCAAACAACAGCTTTCCTAACGGGAGGCCAAACTGGGATCCAGTGCGTCCCGCAGCGCATCCCCAATAAAATTAATGGCGATTACCAGCGCCACGATCACCCCTCCCGGCGGCAGCCACAGCCAGGGTTTTCCCGTAAGGACGGTTAATGACTGCGCCCCGTTTAGCATATTTCCCAGGCTGGCCGCAGGCGGCTGCACGCCCATTCCCAAGAAACTGAGCGCCGCCTCGTCCAGCATGGAAAGCGCCAGCACAGAGGTGGCATAGACCAGGATGGGCGCCGTGGTATTGGGAAGGATTTCAGAGAAAAGAATATGTGAAACCGGCATTCCCGCCACTATATTTCCCTTTACAAAGTTGCTTTCCCGCAGGCTCAGCACATTTCCCCGTACCAGCCGGGCAATCCCGGGCCAATCCACAAACCCCAATATTAAGATGATGTTCCACAGGCCCGGCTTGAAGATGGATGCCGCCACCAGAACCAATAAGATATAGGGAAAGGACATCACCATATCCGTAAAGCGCATGACCACCATATCTGCCAGTCCGCCAAAATATCCTGCCAGCAGGCCCAGAGCTACGCCGATCACCGTGGAGATCAGCGTGGCCATGATCCCCACCAGCAACGAAATTCGGGTTGCATACAGAAGCCTGCTCAATACATCCCTGCCGATCTGATCCGTTCCCAGCCAGAACTTGGCACTGGGCGCGCTGGAAAAGGGCCCCACGATAGCGTCTGGATCATAGGGCGCCAGCAACGGGGCCAACAGCGCCGCCCCTCCCAGAAAGAGTACCGCTGCCAGACTCACCATCGCAAGATGATGGCGGCGAAATCTCCTCCATACGGTCTGAAAAGAATTCTCCCTCGCAAGATCCCGGCTCATTTGGCCCCCTGCACGGATGGTTTCCTTCTCTTTTCTTTTCATTTCCATGCCTCCCATTCCAAAAAGGGCCTCAACGCAGCTGAATCGTAGGATCCACCAGCGCATAGAGAATATCCGTAACCAAATTTGCCGTCAATACCACTACCGCAGACAGCAGGCACACACCCATGATCACCGGATAATCCCGATTAGAAATGGCGCTCATGGTCATCAGGCCCAGGCCGGGCCAGGAAAATACCTGCTCAATGATCACCTGTCCGCCAAACAGCATCGGAATCTCCATTCCGATCACGGTGACGATGGGAATCAGCGCGTTGCGCATGGCGTGTTTGTTGATTACCAGGAAGCGTCCGATCCCCTTTGCCCGGGCTGTCCGCAGATAATCTTGCCTTAAAATCTCCAGCACCGCGCTCCTGATATAACGAATATTCGTCCCTGCCATGGAAATGGCTAAAACCAGCACCGGCATAACCATATGTCTGGCCACATCCGCCGCGCCTCCCTGGGTTCCCAACGTGATCATGCCGCTGGAGGGAAGCCACCCAAGACGCCCCACAAAAAGGTAGATCAGCAGAATGGACAGAAAAAAACCGGGTATACTGCTTCCCAGGAAGGAAAGCGTCACCACCGCGTAATCTCCCTTGGAATACTGATGCACTGCGCTGTAGATCCCCGCCGGAACTGCCAGCAGCAGGCTCACGGCCAAGGATGTACCCATCAACAGCAGGGTCGGCCCCAGATGGCTTTCGATCATGGCAGCAACCGGCTCATAATGTTTGACGGAATATCCCATATTACCTCTCAAAAGCTCTCCCAGCCAGACGAAATACTGGATATAAAAGGGCTGGTCCAGTCCCAGGGCGATCCGCTTCGCCTCCAACGCCGCTTCCGATACCCTGGGGCCCTGCAGCATTTCCAGCGGACTTCCTGCCATACACATAATGGCATAGTCGATAACCGTAATCCCGATCAAAACCGGAATAGCGATCACAATCCGTTTGATGATATATTTCATTTTGACTCCCATCTGCCCGCTTTACCATCGTAAAGCCATTTTCCAATCTAGCCCTCCTGTACATAAGGGCATGCTGCCAGATGGCCGCTGCCCGGCTCTGTTTCCCGCATCTGCGGCTCTTCTGCACAGCAGCCTTCCCTGGCAATGGGACATCTAGGGTGAAATCTACAGCCGGACGGCGGATTGACCGCCGACGCGGTCTCCCCGCCCAGCGTCTGTCCTTCCTCGTCTCTCTTTTTGGGATCCGGAACGGGAACGGCGCTCACCAAAGCCCTAGTATAGGGATGAGCAGGCGTTCGGAATACATCTGCCGCCTTCCCTATCTCTACGATCTTTCCCAGATACATCACAGCGATTCTGTCGCTCACGTAGTTTACCGCACCCAATCCGTGTCCCACGAACAGGCATGTCAAATGGAGTTCCTTCTGCAGGGATTGAAACAGGTTCAAGATCTGCGCCTGTATGGAAACGTCCAACGCACTCACTGGTTCATCGCACACCAACAGACGAGGATTCAGCGATAGGGCCCTTGCAATGCCGATCCTCTGCCTCTGACCGCCGGAAAATTCATGGGGATACCGCCCCAGCACATTTGGGGACAGCCCAACCATATCAAGCAGCCGTCCGATTTTGGCATCCACATTGCTTCGGTCCGCCAGATGATGATATAGCATGGGTTGGGAAAGGATTTCATAAATATGCTTCCTGGGATTCAAGGAAGAATAGGGATCCTGGAATACCATCTGCAGCTGCGTCCGGATCTGATGCATCTTGCTGCCTTTTGCGGCGGAAAGATCAATCCCGTCATACCAGATTTTTCCCGCCGTAGGCTTCTCCAAACCCACGATCTGCCTTCCGATGGTGGATTTTCCGCAGCCGGATTCCCCCACCAGGCCCAGAGTTTCTCCCTCCCAGATGGTCAGATCCACCCCGTCCACGGCCCGGACATAGCCTGTGGTATGCATAATCAAGCCGCCTTTTAAAGGATAATATTTCTTTAGATCTTCCACCCTCAAAAGCGGAACCGAATTGCTCCCCTCTTTTTGAACCATTGAAGCTTTCTGCCTCATTCTATTTCCTCCCACCTGCAGCACCGGGCAAAATGACCGTCTGAAACCCTGCACTCTGCCTGCGGATTTTCACACACAGGCCTGCGGTACACACATCTGTCCGCGAACCGGCAGCCGGGGATCTCATCATAATTTTCCGGTACGATTCCCGGAATGGAGACCAATTCCCGATCCTCCTCATCATAAATTCCGGGAACGCAGGCCAGCAGCGCCCGGGTATAAGGATGGGCCGGCGCGGCAAACAGTTCCTCCACCGATGCGGATTCGATGATCTGTCCGGCATACATCACCGCAACCCGATCCGCCATACCCGCCACCAAACCGATATCATGGGTGATGAGGATCAGTGACATACCCGTTTCCTTCCTCAGTTCCTTCAAAAGTCTCATGATCTGTGCCTGTATGGTCACGTCCAGGGCCGTGGTGGGTTCATCCGCAATCAAAAGCGCAGGATCGCAGCACAACGCCATGGCGATCATAACCCGCTGACGCATTCCTCCCGATAAAGTGTGCGGATACTTTTTCATGGCTTTGTGAGCATCCGGCATCCCCACCCTGGCAAGCAGACTCTCCGCACGTTCCCACGCCTCCTCTTTGGATACAGGCATGTGCGTGCGTATACTTTCCGTAATCTGATTTCCCACGGTAAAAACCGGATTGAGGGAAGTAAGGGGATCCTGGAAGATCATCGAAATCCGGTTCCCGCGGATCCTATCCAGCTCCCTTTCCTCCATCTCCAGAAGGTTTTTTCCCTCAAACCAAACCTCTCCCTCTTTTACGAACCCTCCCCGGCCCAACAGACCCAGGAGAGAAAGGCTGGTCACGCTCTTCCCACATCCTGATTCGCCCACAATGCACAGCGTCTCACCTTTCTCCACATGGAAATGAAGATGATCCACGCGCACATTCGTCCCGCCGTCCCCCTCGAACACGGTCGTCAGATTCTTTACTTCCAGCAGATACGCCATAACTTTTTCCTGTACCTTCCCTTTTCCCTGCGCCCTCTTTTTCCCGCAAGAAAGCCTGACTCCCATGTCGCTGAATTCTCTCCCGCAGGGCCATCCTCGCCTGATCGTTTACTTTCCAGCTTCCACGTCCCATTCCTGAATGTTATTAAAAAAGCCATATACATTGGCATTGACCCCGGAAAGCCGCTTATTCACCGCTCCCTGGGCGCTGATGACATAGGCGGAAAACATGGGGACATCCTCCTGCACCTGTCTGTCCACGATGGAATAAAGCGCCCTAATCTCCTCCACATTTTCTGCAGCCTGCGTTCCTTCCAATGCCTCATTGACCTGATCGTTCCCATAGCCTGTCCAGCTTCCCTCTCCGCCAAGCAGCCAGGCGATATCCGGGTAAGGATCCACCGGCGCATAGGTATACTGCACTGCCATCAAATCATAATCCGTGCTTCCAGCAACGCCCATCAACGCTGCTAGATCCACCGTGCGGACCTCCACTTTGATTCCCACAGCCGCCCACTGCGCCACCATAACCTGAGCCGCGTTCACCAGCGTCCCGTCTCCTGAATTCACATAGAATACCAATGTTTGGGAATTATCCCATCCCGCTTCCTCCAACAGCGCTTTCGCCCTTTCCGGGTCATATACCACAGGCTGGATGGACGCGTCATACAGCGGGCTGGCGGAAGAGAGAAAACCATCCACCACTTCCCCATGATTTCTCAATAATTGCTCTAAAATCTGCTTCCGGTCAATGGCGCAAAGGAGCGCCTGCCGTACCCGAACATCCGGAAGGTTTGCCGTTTGGATGAATACGGACTGATGGGTAATCGGCGAGCCGTATACCACTTCCACATTCTCCAGGGCTTCTATGCTCTCATAGTCCTCCTGGGGAATGGCCGTCATCGTATGATGAGTCACATCGATTTCTCCTGACTGCAGCCCGGAAAGGATCTGACTGCTGTCCACAATCTTGAAATTCAGCCTGTCGATTTTAGGCGCACCCCTCCAATAATTCTCATTTGCCACATAGGACACATAATGATTCGCGTCCAAATCCACCACCCGATAGGGGCCATCCACCACGTCCGGATGGCTGAACCACTCCTGTGTCGCGATCTGCGACTCATCAAACTTTTCAATCACATGCTTAGGAAGCGTATGAAGATAACAGGCATAGGAATTCTGAAAAGTAGTCAGAGACATGGGATATTTCGTTGTAAATTGAATGGTTTTCTCATCCAACACCCGCACTCCGTCTACGCTCGTAGCCCCTTCCTCCACAAATCCATCCTCTCCTACCCCTTCAAAGGCATAGAGGACCATGGTAGGATTGGCGATCACCGGGCTGGCCAGCCGCAGGAAGGTAAACTCCACGTCCTCCGCCGTCACCGGCATTCCGTCCGACCAGGTCGCGTTTTTGTCGATATGAACGACGAAATTCCTGTTATCTTCCGTGGTAATGGAATCCGCCAGCATGGGCTGGAAGGAAAGCTCTCCGTCCAAATCCACCAAAGGTAAGAACTGCAGTCCCACCGCATACTTATTGATCCATGTCTGATCGGTAGTCAGAGGATTGATCCCGCCCAGGGAATCCGTCACCCCGATATTTACGATTTTCTCATCCCCGCTGCCGCCTTCCGCTTCCATCTCATGCGTCCCCTCCGGTGTGTTTTTCTCGGAAGAACCGCACGCTGCGAGGAACAATGCCATCAGGCCTGCAAGAGCCAGTGCAGCGGTTTTGTTTCTATATTTTTTCATAATTCGATCCCCTCTCTGTATTTTCATAAAACGAATTCCTGTCATTATATGTCCCCCTTCCATTATTGTCAATATCTTCCTGAAAAATACACGTTAACTCCCATACGTCTGCTTTCGCAGGCGTGCAGATCATAATCGTGGAGTCATAAATCTCACGTTACCTTCATCATATGCCGCGCTGCCTGATAGAAATAAATAAGCGGACGCCAGGACGGGAACAGGGGATGTCGTTTTCCGGCCGATTTTCTCTGTTCCCATACTATCTACGAGACAGCTCTTTTTGTTTCCGCTCTATCCCATGCCTCCCCGCAGGTTATCCGGCATCTTTGAATATAATCTGAAAAATAAAGAGGCCTTTTATGATATAAATACAAAAGAGCCGCACTATCTTTCTCGATAAATTTTTATTGAAATTCGATATATTTTATTGACTTTCACATCTGAGAGACTTATAATTACGTCATCAGCCAGGTTGCTGTATCCCAAGCTTCCGCCGATACCACCCCTGATTTGCACACGCGCCAAAGCGCAGATTGGAGCTAACCATGAACTTCATCAAAAAGCACCCCTATTTTTCCTCCCTAGCCGTATCCCTCCTCGTCGGCCTTTTCTTTGGCCTGCCCGCTTTCTATGCCGATTTCCGCCCCCACGCCCTTTTTTCCGCTTTCACAAGCAGCGCGATCATTGGCATCTTTCTGATTCACCCTCTGCTTTTAACCGGGCTGAACCTTTTCTTTTTCCTGACTCCCGACAGGGATGAGCGCTTCCGGCATACGGGAAAAATTTTTGAATACATCACCATCTGCCTGGGCGCGCCCTATAGCTGCCTTGTCCTGATCTTTTATAATATTCAGTTTCAAGCGGACTGGACGGAAACGCTTGTCAACGCCCAGGTTCACGCGCCCATATGGACCGAAAGCTATCCCACGGTGATTCTCTTCTCCTGCCTGGGTATCGTGGGCTATCTGGCTCTTTCTCTCATTCCCCTTTCCCACATGCCGCCTCTTTGTATTGTCCTCTCCATCAGCGCCATGTATCTGGGCGCAGCCCAATGCGTGCTGTGGATCGTCCAGATCATCGACGCTGAATATCTCATCCTCTGCCTTTTTCCCGCTAACTGTATCCTGATCGCCGCCAAGACCATCCGGGCCAAAATCCTGGAGTATAACCGCATGGAAACGGCAAATCAGGAGGTCTCTTTGACGGATATCATTTCGTCTGAAAATAATTTCCCGGAAGAAAAGATTCCGGGAAAAGATACCGTATCGCTCTATAATAGATCGGAAGATCTCTCCGCGAAGGGGCAGATTCTAAACTGCCTGAACCGTCTTCTTCACAATGCCAGCCTTTGGCCGATTACCGCTTTTCTCCTGATGTGGCCGCTGCTTGGGATCTGCATTGGCCTGCTGGCCCTTTTCGGCCAACAGCCTGATGCCCTGATCAAGGCCTGGACACAGACCAGCGACTGGAACCTATCCAAGCAGACTGCACCGCCCAACATTTACTATGACGAGCATTATCTATGTACGGTGGCAGCCGGCGGGCATCCAAGGGTGGTAAAGCCTTTGCGTTCAGGTATACGCCATGGCCATTCGGTCATCGTCAACCGCCAGCTTTGCGTGGCAAATGCCTTTGAACAGATTTTGGAGGAACGAACCCCCGGACTGCACCGCCGCATCCGGTACCTTTATGATACCTGCGGTTATCCCATCGCCCGGAAAATCCGTTCCCCCTATATTGCTGATCTCATTTATTTTCTGATGAAACCCTTGGAATATCTGTTCCTTATCGTCCTATATACCTGTGACGTCCGCCCGGAGGACCGCATTGCCGTACAGTACCCCCATTCCCGTCCTCCGGTTCTTTCCCGCAAACAGGAAGGCTGACCTGCGCGCCAGCCGGACTACCGCTGAAGAGTTGGCCGCCCATTTTCCTCTGCTTCGGTCAGTTGCGGCCGTCTGGGGCCCAAAAGGGGCCCCAAAGATCAACCGCTCTTAGCCCAACACTTTTCCCAAAGTATCGAACAGGTTCTTAATATCGATGGGCTTAGCAATATGCCCGTTCATCCCGCATCGCAGGGCTTGCTGCCGATCCTCCTCAAAAGCATTTGCAGTCATCGCAAGAATCGGTATGGAAGCCAATTCCTTATTTCCTAAATTACGGATAATTTTAACCGCTTGATAGCCATCCATCACCGGCATCTGTACATCCATCAGGATCAGTTGGTAATAGCCGGGTTCGGACTGTTTCAGCATGTCTACGGCGATTTGTCCGTTCCCTGCTATCTCCGTTGTAAAGCCCGCATCCTGCAGAATCTCCACAGCGATTTCCTGATTCAGTTCATTATCCTCGGCCAGCAGGATTCGCCCGGCGCGCAGCTGCCTACTTGTGCCGGCTCCCCATTTTCCATCTTCTTCCTCCGCATTTACGATGGAATGCAGACAACCGCGCAGTTCCGAGAGGAACAACGGTTTGCTGCAGAATGCTGTCACGCCGGCTTCCTTGGCCTCCTCCTCTATATCCGACCAGTCATATGCGGTCAGAACAATGATCGGGACATTTTCCCCAGTTTCCTTTCTGATTCTTCGGGTGACCTCCACTCCGTTCATGTCCGGAAGCATCCAGTCAATGATATAGACAGCATAATCATCCCCCCGCGTCACCGCCTGACGGGTGCGCAGCACCGCTTCCTTGCCGGACAGGGTCCATTCAGCCCGAAGCCCGATCTGTTGGAGCATATAGGACACGCTGTCGCAGGTATTAAAGTCATCATCCACCACCAAAGCCCTGCAGTTTTTCAGTTCCGGAATATCCTGGCTCATCCTTTCTTCGCAATTCAAACGGAAGGTAAAGGAAACGGCAAACTCCGTGCCCACACCCTGTTCGCTCTTCACCTTGATGGAACCGTTCATCATATCCACGATATTTTTTGTGATCGCCATGCCAAGGCCGGTTCCCTGTATTCCGCTGATGGTAGAATTCTTTTCCCGCTCAAAGGGCTCGAAAATATGGTTGACAAATTCCTCGCTCATCCCGATGCCGGTATCCTTAATCACGAACTCATAATTTGCATGGCCCACGGGCGCACCGGTTTTCTCTGAGACTCTTACGCTGATCATGCCGCCAGCCGCGGTATATTTTACGGCATTGCTCAGCAAATTCAGCAGCACCTGATTTAACCGCAGCTTATCGCAGTAGATCTCTTCATTCACGATGTCTACCGCATCCACGTAGAGATCAAGCTGCTTGGCGTGGACATCCGCCTGCACGATATTGCGCAGCGCATGGAGGATATCCGGCAGATGGCAGGGCTTCTCCTCCAAGTGCATTTTTCCGCTTTCGATACGGCTCATGTCCAGCACATCATTGATCAAGCTGAGCAAATGGTTCCCTGATGTCATAATTTTTTTCAGGTATTCTTCCACCTGATCCCTGTTTTCGATATGAGTAAGGGCCAATGCCGTAAATCCCACAATAGCGTTCATCGGAGTACGGATATCATGGGACATATTGGACAGGAATACGCTTTTTGCCTTATTGGCCCGATTCGCCTGAAAGAGTGCGTCCTCCAACAGGTTTTTCTGCTCCATCGCATTGCGGATCTCTTCATCCACGCTGCGGAAACCCAGAACAATGCCTGTGCCATCTTCCCACGACCCCGCACGCACCGCTTTTATCTGAAAATATTTGGTTTCACCATCCTGAAGGACCCGGTAATTGGCATAGTGCAACCTTTTGGTCGTCAGTTCCTTTTTCAACCGTTCCGGAGAAAAAGCCTCCCGAAGCATTTCCCGGTCCTCTTCCTCTACAAACTTTTGTATGTAACATTCCAGGCTTCCTACCAGAGAAATTTCGCCGGTAAAAGCGCCTCCGAACAGGCTGTCGTCATTATCCTCCAGCCGCAGTGCAGACCCCATTCCCGTATCCAGGTCAAAGAAACAGATCAGGTTATAATCTATGCCGAGCGCATGCACCAGTTCCATCTGATGCCTTTCCCGCTTCTTTTCCTGCAGCTTCTGGGCGGTAATATCCAGAAGGAAGCGCTGATAGAGAAGTTCCCCGTTTTCCCGAAGAAGCTTCACATTCCCCATCACGTGCAGGATTTCCCCGCTCTTATGGCGGACTCGGTATTCCACGCTGATACTGTCCCCTTCCTTCTGAAGCTTTTGGATCCGTTCCTGAAGCTCCTCCCGGTCACCCTCCAGCACGGAAGCCGCAACCGTATTAAATCCATCCGCCAACATCTCTTCCTGAGACTCGTATCCAAGGATCTTAAGCGCCGCCTGATTCACGCTGAGAATACGCTTCCCATCCAAAGAATGGCACATCACACCGCATTCCATGGTGGTAAAAATCGTTTCCAGCGTTTTACTCTTTTTGATGATCTCCTGTTCGTAGGCCCGCTCCTGTGTGACGTCTATGGCCACGCCCACAGTCCCCATCACGCTCCCATCCAGGTCATAAAGGGGAGATTTATAGGTGGTGAGCAGCCTGGTCCCTCCTCCGGTCAGAACCGTTTCCTCGGATATACAGGTCTCCTTTTTCGTCATGACCAGACGTTCCGACTCGATGCAGGCAGGATCATCCTGCTCCACATCCCAGATATATGCATGACCTTGCCCTTCCACCTGCTTTTTCGCCTTATTAACGGTCCGGCAAAAGCTGTCATTCACCTTTTCATGGATCCCGTTTTTATCCTTATACCAGACCAGGTTTGGAACATTATTGATGGCTGTCTCCAGATACTGGCTGGTCTGCCAGAAATCCTTGCTCATCTTGCAGCCCTGCTGCCATCTATGGAAGCGGAACAACAACTCCTCATCCGACATGGGCAGCCGCCAGATATCCTTCACTTCCTCCATTCCCCGGGAAGGAAGCTGGAAACCATCCTGATTGGCCAGGAGGATGAGCTCTGCATCCTTCGCTTTATCGGAAAGCAACGCATGCAATGTTTCAACGCTATCCGCCCCCTGCATGACAGCCAGAATCACATCCGCCTTCTTTACCAATGCGCCCTCCGGCCACTCACTTTCCCAAAATTCATGGGTAAAATGCTCCAACGGGGATATTTCTTTTATGATCTCAAATGTTCTGCAGCTTCGTCCTACCAAATAGAAGTGCAAATGACAGTGATACATTCTGCTTTCCTCCTCATGCTCTATCGCCACCCTGATTCGGTTTTTTCCAAGTGAGCCTTCCCCAGTTCCCCAATCCCGGGCAAACTCTGTTTTATTGTAGCAAAATGAAGGGGGATATGTCAACAGGTTGGTGAAAAGCTCCAGGACAAATGCATGAATGGATCAGCGGCTCCATAGCCCCGGCTGCTTCCTGTACTCGGTAAAGGCGCCTGGAGGAAGGCGGCCCAGTCTGGCGCGGCCGCCGCACCATGTTTTTGGACACATTTCGCGCCATGGAGATGAGACCTGCTTCCCTGGAGGGACACACCCCGACAGGGAAGCGTCCAGGGCTCATCGGAATATCTGGCGCGATGGTGTTCAAAAACATGGTACGGCCGCTGCCCCCCTTCCGGACCCATCTGCACATGAAGCAGCCGGACGGAGGCCTGAGGGGCCATCGAACCAATCATGCATTTGGC
>CANSTU010000026.1 GCA_947650005.1 uncultured Lachnospiraceae bacterium | reverse complement strand
CATGCCCTACTTTGGCAGGCATAAATTCACGGTTGAAAAATGGCTGTAAAGACATTTTTCAATTTATCCTGAACCGTTCGACTTCTTCTGCCAATACTCCCGGCCGGCAGAAATATCGCAGGCCATATTTTCCTTCAGCTCTTCTAGGCTGGAAAACCTTTTTTCGGGACGTTTAAATGAGTAGAGGCTCACTTCCACATAATCTCCGTAGATTTCCCTTTGGAAATCATAAAGATAAGTTTCCACGCTCATTTGGCCAGTATTGCTCACCGTTGGCCTACATCCGATATTGGTAATCCCGTTATAGCATGTCCCTTCAAAGGTGATCCGGGATAAATACACTCCATTGGGAGGCAGCAGCTTGTCCGCAGGAGGCAGAAGGTTGACCGTGGGCATTCCCAATGTCCTGCCCAGCCTCTTTCCGTGCATCACCCGGCCGGAAACGCAATAGGGCTCACCCAGCAGCCGGGCAGCAAGCTCCATTTTCCCCCTTCCGATCTCCTCTTTGATATAGGTGGAACTGATTTCCCTGCCTTCGTACAGGATTTTGTCGATCACTCTGACCTGGTAGCCCAGCCTATCCGCCATTGCCTTGAGAAGATGCCAGTCTCCCCTTCCTCCGCCTCCAAAGGAAAGATCCGTTCCCGCCGCCAGGAACCGGGTATGCATCCTCCCGCAAAGGATATCCTGTATGAATGTCTCCGCAGGCGTGGCTGCGGTCTGCGCATTCATGGGAAACTCCACCAGGATGTCTATTCCCATCCTTTCAAAGGCAGCCCGCTTTTCCTCCCTGGTCGTCAGAGCCATCTGGGGTTTCCCGGTAAAAAAAACACCGGGAGGCGGGTCAAAGGTAAACACGGCAGCCAGAAGGCCGTCTTCCTTCGCCTTCAGGATCTGATCCAGAAGTTTCCTGTGGCCACGATGGATTCCGTCAAATTTTCCGATTGCCACGGCCGTATCACCGGCACAGACAAAGTTTGTCGTCCCTGATATGATCTGCATCGTCTCACCTGCTTTCACCTGCCCTTTACAGGAAATTCTTCATCAGCCGATATCTCCACTGGCTGGCATCCTTCCCTTTACAGGAACATTTTCACCGGCTGGTATCGGCCCTGTCCGGCATTCCAGGCATAGATGCCGTAAAACCTCTTCTGCTGCGAACAAACCCTGATCCGTTCTCCCTCTTTGGGAAAGCCCGCCTGCGCCATGAACTGGGAAGGGTACAACGCGTTTCCGTTTTCTGCCATCCTGCATGCATCTGGCCGAAGGATAAGTCTGGGATATTCCTGGAACATCTCTTCTACCGAAATCAGTTGTTCGATAAGGCGTCCCTCCTGCTTCAAGCGTTCGATCTCCCCCAGTGAAAGGGAATCCTTGATCAGAAATTCTCCCACGCGGGTTCTTTTCAAACTTTTCATCGCTCCGCCGCAGCCGAGTTTTATGCCGATGTCGTGGCAGAGCGTACGGATATAGGTTCCCTTGGAGCAACATACACGAAACCGAGCCTCCGGAATCTGCAACTCCAGGATCTCGATGGAAGGAATTTCCACCCTCCTTCCCGCACGCTCCACCTCTTTTCCCGCACGGGCCAGCTCATAGAGCTTTTTCCCATTCACCTTCAGAGCCGAATACATGGGCGGGATCTGATCGTATCCGCCCACAAAGGAAAGAATCGCCTCACGCACCCTTTCCGGATCCACATCCACCTCGCGCTCCTTTATTACCTGGCCGGACAGGTCCTGGGTATCCGTTTCCTTTCCCAAATAAAGCACCGCCTCATACTCCTTGCTCCTGTCCGTTAGCATATCACAGAGCTTCGTGGCGTTTCCCAGGCACACAGGAAGTACCCCGACCGCATCCGGATCCAGGGTACCTGTATGGCCGATTTTTTTCTGCCCGCATATGCCACGGAGCTTTGCCACCACATCATGGGAGGTAAAGCCCGCTTCTTTGTACACATTTAGAATTCCATTCATCATCATCTGCCACACATAGACGGCCTACCACAGATATCGTCAGACAAGGCCCTCATATTCACCTTACGTCCAACCTCCCATGCCGCCTAAATCAGTCATGCTGAACATCTGCCTCCAATTGTCTTTCAATATGTAAAGAAAGGTTGTTGATCACATCATGGCTCGTACCGTTCATGGAACAGCCCGCCGCGCGTTTATGGCCCCCGCCTCCGAAATAGGAAGCGATCGCAGCCACATCCACCCTGCCGCCGGAGCGCATGCTCACCTTGTACTCCAGCACGCCCGTCTCATACATAAAAATGGCGCATTCCACACCCGTGATCTCCCGTAGCTGGCTAACGATTCCATCCAGGTCATGGGGGCTCGCGCCATAGAAATTCATGGTTTTCCGATCCAGCACGCTCACCACGCTTCTTCCGTGCATGAACAGAATGCTCTCCAGAAGCGCACGGCCAAGGATCTGCGTCTGTAGATAGGTCTTTTCATAAAAGGTCTCATCGATCAGTTTATTAAAATCAAACCCATAGGAGATCAGGTCAGCAGCCGCCCGCAGGGTATCCGGCGAGGTGTTGGAATAGCGGAATACGCCAGTATCATGGATGATCCCGATATAGAGAGCCTGGGCGATATCCTGATCCAGCTCTTTCGCCCCGATCAGCCGATAGATCAGTTCACTGGTGGAACTGGCTTTTGGAAACACATAATTGACGTCTCCGCAATTTCCCTTATTGCTGATATGATGATCGATATTGACCTTTTTATGCGCCTCCCGGTAATAACGTTCCGCTTCCCCCAGCCGGTCCGGGACAGCGTCCAGGGCGAAGAACACATCAAAGCGCTCCTGTTCTCCGTAGCTGCTGTCCACTTCCCCGATTCGGGCGATACACCCAAAAACATCCGCCGGCTTTTCCAGAAAAAGCTGTATCTGTATATCCGGTATTTTTTTCGTCAGGTACAGATAGAGTCCCATGCATGCCCCTACACAGTCACCGTCCGGACGAATATGACCACTGATGCCAATTCTTTTTGCCCCTTTACATTCTTCCAGAAGATTCATAGAACACCTCCGTCCGTTTTCCTATTGCCCATTACCCATTACTTCATCTATTCTATGGGACATATTCACACCATATGCAATGGACTGATCCATACGGAAAATAATTTCCGGTGTGACTCGCAGGTTAATTTCCTTCGCTATCCTGCTTTTGATAAAGCCGGATGCGCTCTGCAGCCCCTTTAGCGTATCCTCAATGGCCTTTTCGTCTCCAAGCACGCTAATCCACGCCTTAGCTGTTTTCAGATCTGGGGATACCTCCACCGCCACCACAGAGGTGAGCGGCGCAATCCTGGGATCCTTGATCTCTCCCCGGATCAGCTCGGCCAGGACTCGCTGCACCTCCGCATTGATCCGGGTATTTTTCACACTATTTTTTCTCATAAAGATAACACGCCTTTCCGATCAGACGGAAGAAAACGACGGTGAACTCACCTGGGCACTTCTACCATAATATAAGCTTCCACGAGATCCCCTTCCTGGATCTGATCAAATCCGTCAAATACGAAACCGCATTCAAATCCGGCGCGAACCTCCTTCACATCGTCCTTGAAGCGCTTCAAGCTGGCCAGGGAACCTTCATAAATCTGCTCCTCTTCCCTGGTGATCCGAACCTTGCTGTCGCGCGTAAACTCACCGTCAAGCACATAGGATCCGGCAATATTTCCCACCGCAGACGCCTTGAAAATCTGGCGAATCTCCGCGTGGCCGATCACCTTTTCCTCGAAGATAGGATCCAGCATGCCCTTCATGGCCGCTTCCACATCCTCTATAGCCTGATAGATCACTTTATACAGCCTAATATCCACGCCTTCCCGCTCCGCCGTAGCCTTAGCGGTAGAATCCGGCCGAACATTGAATCCGATGATGATGGCATTGGAGGTCGCCGCCAGCGTAACGTCGGACTCGTTAATCGCTCCAACGCCGCCATGAATGCATTTTACCACCACTTCTTCGTTGGACAGCTTCAGCAGGCTCTGTTTCACCGCTTCCACGCTGCCCTGAACGTCGGCCTTGACGATCAAATTCAGTTCCTTCAGGTTGCCTTCCTGAATCTGATTGAACAGATCGTCCAGGGACATCTTGCTCTTAGTTTCTTCCAGTTTCTTTTCTTTATTCTGAGCGATGAAAGTTTCCGCATAGCTTCTTGCTTCTTTATCGTTGGCATGGGAAAGGAACACCTCGCCCGCGCCGGGGACATCGGAAAGCCCCAGAATTTCCACAGGGGTGGAGGGGATGGCTTCCTTTACGCGTCTTCCCTTATCATCGATCATGGCGCGTACTTTACCATGGCTTGCGCCGGCGGAAATGAAGTCGCCCACATGCAGGGTTCCCTTCTGCACCAAAACGGTGGCCACAGGTCCCCGTCCCTTATCCAGTTCCGCTTCAATAACAAGTCCTCTGGCCTGTCTGTTGGGATTGGCTTTCAGCTCTAAAATCTCGGCAGTTAACAGGATCATTTCCAAAAGCTGATTGATCCCTTCCCCGGTTTTAGCCGATACGGGCGCAAACACGGTGCTGCCGCCCCATTCTTCGGGAATCAATTCATATTCGGCCAATTCCTGCTTCACCCTGTCAAGATTCGCATTGGGCTTATCAATCTTATTTACGGCCACAATAATCTCAATCCCCGCCGCCTTCGCATGGTTGATGGCTTCCACCGTCTGAGGCATCACACCGTCGTCCGCCGCCACCACCAACACAGCGATATCCGTGGCATTGGCGCCGCGCATCCGCATGGCAGTAAAGGCTTCATGGCCCGGTGTATCCAGGAACGTAATTCTCTCACCGTTGATCTGTACGGTATAGGCACCGATATGCTGGGTGATGCCGCCCGCTTCCCGATCCGTTACGTTCGTCTTCCGAATCGCATCCAGAAGGGAGGTTTTACCGTGGTCAACGTGGCCCATAACACAGATAACAGGCGGCCTGGAAACCATATCTTCCAGCTTTTCTTCATCCTCTTTCAGCAACTCTTCGATGACATCCACTTTGACTTCCTTCTCGCAGATGATATCGTATTCAATGGCTATTCCTTCCGCATCCTCATAGGAAATCTCCTGGTTGAGCGTCACGATCTTGCCTTCCAGGAAGAGTTTCTTGATGATTGCGGCTGCCTGAACCTTCATCTTATCCGCCAGTTCCTTGATGGTAATGGTATCCGGAAGGGTGATCACCTTGATCTGTTCTTCCTTCGCCTCTTCCTTCACGGGTTCTGGCTTGATAAATCTTCCCGGCTTGTTCTTTAATTTGCCCTTTGCCTTACTGTTGTCCTCTTCGTAAATGTGATCCTTTTTGGAACGCCTGTCTTTCTCCTGACTGTTGCGGCGCTTTTCCTCATCCCTGTGCTTCTCGCCCTCCTTGATGGGGGTTTCGGGAACAAAGCCCTTACCCGGCGCAGGCTTTCTGAATCGATTATCCGGCCTTCCTCCCTGGCCCTGCGGACGCTCTGATGCAGAGCGCTCGCCACCGCTGCCAGGCCTGCCGCCTCCCGCATTACGATTGAAGCCCTGTGCACCCCTCTGGCCACCGCCAGGACGGCTGCCACTGCCATAACCGCCCGTGCGGTTCGCTCCGTCTCCTCTTCCCTGAGGCCTGTCGCCCCTTGGGCTGCGGTTGTCCGTACGTCCCTGTCCCCGTTCGGATGAAAACGGCCTATCGCCTCTTGGCTGTCTATTTTCCGGTCTGTTATCCGTCCTGCCCGTTCTTTCATTTCTTGCATCCCTGTCCATTCTGCTCTGAGGCTGCCTGTCAGTCTGCTTGAGTTCCGCCTTTGCCGCTGCTGCATTTTTTTCTGCCGCCGCCTTTTCCTCTGCGGCCCGTTTAGCTGCCGCCGCTTTCTCCCTGGCTGCTCTTTCCGCCTCTTCCTGGCGCCGTTTTACCGCTTCCAGCCGTTCATCCGGCATCTGCGGTTGAGAAGGCTTGGTGAGGGGTTTAATCAGCTTATGCGTCTCAAGGCCGATCCTTCCTTGATTACGGCCCTGGCCATTCCCCCGGCCCTGACCGTTTGTCTGACCGCTGCGCTGAGGATTTCCAGCACCGTTTCCCCTGGCTCCTTTACCTGCATTGCCGCCCTGGTTCCTTCTTTCGCCGTTATTTCCGGAAGAAGTACGGTTCGCTCCGCCCTGTCTCTGGCCCTGCTGCATCTTACTGTTATGCGGATTGCTTACGAAGATAATGTTCTTTTTCTTTTTCACAGGAGCATCTGCCTGAGCATTGGTTCCAGGCGCATTCGGGGCAGGCTGCCCACTGCCCTGTCCCTGCGGCCTATTCTCAGCTTTACTTTCCGTCTTGGCTTCAGCCGTCTTTTCTTCCGTAACAGCCTCCTTGGGTTTGGCAGCCTTGGTTTCCGGCACGCTGCCTGCCGTTTTCACAGATCCCTCTTCCACTGTGCGTTTTTCTCCTTCGTTTCTCCCAAAATGTTTCCTGACCATTGCCGTTGCGTCTTCCTCAATGGAACTCTGGGCCACTTTCGCTTCCACCCCTTTTCCATGAAGGAATTCTATTACTTCTTTGCTGTGTATACCCAACTCTTTAGCAAGCTCAAATATCTTCGTTTTCGCCATACTGCTGCCTCCTTTGCTCGGCTGTCTCCAAATGTCCGATCAAGTTCTTTGCGAACCCGTCATCTGTTACTGCCAGGGATGCTCTCGTCTCTTTTCCCATCGCGTGCCCCAAGCCTTCTTTGGTCGAATGGAAAAACAAAGGGACGTGATAAAAAGAGCACATATTCCGGAATGCCTTTTTTGTATTGTCGGAGGCATCGTCACTCACGATAACAAGCTTTGCCCTGCCGCTCTTGACCGCTTTCTCCGTCATGAACCCGCCGCTCACCACCGCCGCTGCCCTGGTCGCCAGACCGAGCAACGAAAGAATCTTATTCTGCTTCAAACTCCTCAAACTCCTTTTCCAGCCCCTCATAAACCTCATTTGGAATACTTATCTTGAAGGAGCGTTCCAGCCCTCTGCCCTTTCTCGCCTTCTTCAGGCATTCCATGGACCGGCAGAGATATGCGCCTCTTCCATTTTTTTTACCTGTCATATCCAGTACGATATCCCCTTCCGTGGTCTTAAGGATACGCACCATTTCTTTTTTCCCTTTCATTTCCCCGCAGCCCACGCACTGCCTTAACGGAATTTTCTTACCCATGCTCAACCCTCTATATCTTTGACTGTACCTGCGATACTGCCGCTTATAAGGAATTTGAAACGAAGTTTCAAACCCCAGCGTTCTTATGCAGCCTCAGCTTTCGATATTCGCCGCTTCCTCAGGGAATTCTTCCCAGGAGGGCCTATCCGGCTCCATCCCCTCTTCTCCGGGCTCTTCCAAAAGGATTTCCTCTTCCGGGGCGCTTTCCCCATCGTAGTCTTCCTCTTCATCCCCTTCGCTTTCAGGAAATCCGCTCTCGTCTCCTTCTGTATACTCTTCCTCGTACTCCTCGAATCCCTCGTCCTCCAAGTCTTCCAGGTAATCTTCATACCGAAAGCCGGGCGCATCTTTTGCCTGGGTCTCGCTCTTAATATCTATTTTATAACCTGTCAATCTCGCTGCCAGCCTTGCGTTCTGGCCCTCCTTGCCGATTGCCAGGGATAACTGATAATCAGGAACCACCACCTTCGCGGTCCGCTCATCCGGATCCGCAAATACCGCAACAATCTTGGCCGGCGACAGGGCGTTCTGAATCAGATTCCCAGGATTGTCATCCCAGTTTACGATATCGATCTTTTCCCCGCGCAGTTCATCCACAATGGCGTTTACCCTTGCGCCGTTCATGCCCACGCAGGCTCCCACCGCGTCCACGTTGGGATTGTTGGACCATACCGCCATTTTGGTCCGGCTCCCCGCCTCCCTCGCAATGCTGCGGATTTCCACCGTACCGTCTTTAATCTCCGTTACTTCAGCTTCGAACAGTCTCTTTACCAGCTCCGGATGTGTGCGGCTCACAAGGATTCTAGGCCCTTTCGGCGTGTTCTTCACCTCCAGGATATAGACCTTGATCCTTTCCGTAGGCCGGAACGCCTCCCCTCTTACCTGCTCGCTTTCGTTCAGGATCGCATCCGCCTTTCCCAGGTTGACGCTTATGTTCCTGCCCACATAACGCTGTACGACGCCTGTGACCACATCCTTCTCTTTTTCATAATACTGGCTATAGATCACGCTCCGCTCTTCCTCACGGATTTTCTGGAGAATCACGTTCTTGGCATTCTGCGTGGCAATCCGCCCGAATTCCTTGGATTTGATTTCCACATGGATGACATCCCCCACCTGGACGCGTTTGGAAATCTCTTGAGCGGCCTCCAGAGGAATCTGCAGACAGTCATCCTCCACCTCTTCCGGCGTCTTCACAACCTCCTTCTGCGCATAAACCAGGAAATCGCAGGTTTCCCGATCGATTTCCACTTTCACGTTGTCGGCCGTCCTGAAATGGTTTTTACACGCGGTGAGAAGGGAATTCTCGATCGCATCAAAGAGCGTCTCTTTGCTGATCTCCTTCTCCTTCTCCAGAATATCCAATGCTTCCATTAATTCCTTATTCATCGACTTAACCTCCCAATTAAAAATCAAATGCAAGCCTGATCAAAGCGATATCCGCCCTGTTAAATACCGTTTCTTCCTCTTCCATTTCAATCGTTACCGTCCCGTCGTCAAACGCCTTTAAAATCCCCTCAAATTCCTTTCCGTCTTCCCGTGCCCGATACAAACGCAGACAGACGCTTTCCCCAAGGCTCTTTTGTAAATGCCGGTCTTTCTTCAAAGCCCTTCCCAGACCAGGGCTGCTCACTTCCAGGATATAGGCATCCTCCACATAATCGGCTTCATCCAGCCTGTCAGAAAGGATCCTGCTCACCTGTTCACAGTCCTCGATCGTTACGCCGCCGGGTTTATCGATATAAGCCCGCAGATACCAATCGCTGCCTTCCTTCACATATTCCACATCATAGATCTCCACGCCGCATGCCTCAGCAATGGGCGTGAGCAATTCTTCGGTGCGGGATTCTATCGTCTTTCCTTTCGACATCCGTCCCCATTCCTTTCCTGTCCGCCGCCTCCCGGAAGCCCCGGATAGACGCCCCTGTTATCCAGCTGTACATCCGCCTCATCTACATACAGAAACCGACGCCTGATCCGCCGTTGCCGGAACGCCGCCTACTGCATTAATCGGCTTACTGTAACAAATACCGCCGCTCCCGAAAGCCGGCTTTGCATACCATAATACGTAATAAAGAAGAGTGGACCGGAAGTCCACTCTATCCTAGTAAACCATATTAACTTAACCATGAAACAGTATACCACCGCCCTATCCATAATGCAAGGGATTTTTTCCTGTTTTTGCCGCTTTTGCCTTGATTTTTCCCAAAAAGGCCGTATCAGGGGGATATGCCAAAGACGGGATGCCGGAAGCGAAGTTCGGCGCCTCTTAGATGCAGTCCAAAGTCGAAGTAGGTTTTCAAAAGAATCCTGCCTCGCCCCGGGAGCCGTCCGCAAATAGCATCCCCTCCTGCCTCAAGGCGTCCGCTTTGTCCCCTTCATTCCCCCATCCGCCACATCCTGCAAATTTTTTTAAAAAAGTACTTGCTTTTTAGGAGAACCTGTTATATTATAAACAAGTGCCAGGCAGAAATACCGTTGGCCCAAGAAATGGCTCGTTGGTCAAGAGGTTAAGACGCCGCCCTCTCACGGCGGAATCAGGGGTTCGAGTCCCCTACGAGCTGTTGACTGTTTATTTAGAACAGCCCAACCCAAGAAAAACCGGAAAACATATGTTTTCCGGTTTTTTTTCATCGGAAAGACAGCGTCCCAATTATTGTCGGGTGGCGCCCAGGCCCAGTTCTATGAGCATCTGGGCGCCATCGATCATTCCCTGTTTATAAGCCATATCCACCAACCTCCCGGCGCAGGCGTTCTGACAATCCATCAGCTCCTCCACCAGGGGGTGATATTGTGCAGGAATCGTCCCATAGCATTGCTCGGCAGCTTCCTTCTGCCGTTCTCCCCGCGCCCGGTACTCTTCGTCTTCCATAAACACTTCCTGCAGTTTTCCCGATACCATATATTCCGCTATCTCGTCCAACATGACTTATTTCCCCTCATTATTAAAGGCTGATCCAACCAAAGGTATTTGCGATGGAACTGATTAGAATCAATAGGATCAGGATCGGAGCGATATATTTAATGAGCAGCGTATACAGTTTTTCCGAACGGAAGGGCGCCGAAACTTTCACCTCATCGGCCACGGCCTTGGGTTTGATCACATAGCCCACAAAGATACAGGTGGACAGCGCCACCAGAGGCATCAGCACGCTGTTGCTGATAAAATCAAAGAAGTCCAGAATGGACAGTCCCAACGGCGCTACCCAGGAAAGCACGCCGAAGCCCAATGAGGACGGGATAGCCATGATCAGCGCATAAGCAAATACTAGGATACAGGCGCTGCGGCGTCCGAGCCCAATTTTCTCCTGGACGATGGAGACCACCGTTTCCATCAAAGATATGGCGGATGTGAGGGCGGCGAACAGCACCAGGACGAAGAAAACGACACCTAAAAGCCCTCCGGCGCGCATGCTGCCGAATACCTTGGGAAGCGTAATGAACATCAGGCTGGGGCCAGAGGAGAGCACGCTTTCATCCCCGCCGGAAAAGATGAATACGGAGGGAACGATGATCATTCCGGATAAAAAGGCTATCCCCGTATCGAACAATTCTATGCTCCGAACGGACGCTTCTATATTTTCCGTTTTGGGCATATAGGAACCATAGGTGATCATGATTCCCATGGCCAGGGACATGGAGTAGAAAAGCTGTCCCATAGCCGCCAGGACACAATTGGCCGAAAAGCCGGAAAGATCCGGTTTGATGTAGTAGATCAACCCTTCTATCGCGCCGGGCCGCGTCACCACATAAGCCGCGATTCCCACGGAAAGAACCACCAGGATGGGCATCAGTACTTTACTAGCATTTTCTATTCCCTTCTGTACGCCCAGCATTACGATGACCGCCGTACCCGCTATGAATAAAAACAGCCAGAAAAGCGGTTCTGCCGCCCCACTGATAAAGCTTGTAAAAAAGGTATCTTCCACCGCCCGGGCGCCTCGGCCCGTGATATATACGGAAAAATATTTGATCACCCATCCGCCGATCACACAGTAATAGGGAAAGATTACCACGGGCACGATGCTGCTGAGTATCCCCAGGAAGGAAAACTTTTTATTCAACGATGTGAATGCAAAAAGAGGGCTCTTCCCCGTTTTCCTGCCTATTGCGATTTCCGTGAGCATCAGGGCAAACCCAAAGGTTATTGCCAGAATCAGATAAACGAGGAGGAAGGTGCCTCCTCCATACTTGGCCGCCAGATACGGAAACCGCCAGATGTTCCCCAATCCCACGGCAGACCCTGCCGCTGCGAGGATAAAACCCAGCTTACTTGAAAAACTGTTCTTCTGTTCTTTCATGGAATTTCTTCCCCCTGTTCGTTATATTTATTCCCATGCTCAGCCCGGTCATATTGCGAAATCGAACAGGCTGATCTGGTTGGATTCTGGCAGGTTCCCCAGCAGGTTCAGGGAAGCGAGCAGATCCACCACTGTTTTGGATACTTTTGTCCTGTCCCTGAAATCATCCTTGGATAGGAAGGGGCCGTCTTTGGCCGCCTCCACGATGGCATCGGCCGCCCGGTCTCCCAGGCCGTCTATACTGCTGAGGGAGGGCATCAACTTATCCCCCACCACCTGGAAGTTCCTGGAGTGGGCTGAAAAGATGTCTATGGGTATGAAATCAAACCCTCTCGCATACATTTCCTGTACCACTTTCATATCTTTGGCCGTATCCTGTTCTTTTTTTGAGAGCGTATCTTCCCTTCTCTTATAATCCGCCATGGCCGCTTCCAAGTGCCGGCGTCCCTGGCACATGATCTCATAGGAGAAAGCGGACGCGCGAATACTGAAATAGGCCGCATAATAGGCAAGCGGATAGTTCACCTTACAGTAGGCAATCCGCCAAGCCATCATTACATAGGCCGCTGCATGGGCCTTGGGAAACATATATTTGATCTTCTTACAGGACCAGATATACCAATCCGGCACATTGGCTGCCAACATGGCCTCTTCCATCTCCGGCTTCAGCCCTTTTCCCTTCCGGACGCTTTCCATAATGGTGAAGGCGAGGCTGCTTTCCACTCCCATACCGATCAGATAGATCATGATATCGTCACGGGTACAGATGGCAGTGGAGATCGTGGCCTTCCCCTCTTTGATCAGCGTCTGCGCATTGCCCAGCCATACATCGGTTCCATGGGCCAGGCCGGCGATCCGAACCAGATCCGAAAAGGAAGTGGGCTTGGTATCCAGCAGCATCTGCATGGCGAATTCCGTACCGAACTCCGGGATTCCCAGCGCGCCCAGCGGGCACCCGCCGATATCCTCGGGCGTAATCCCAAGGGCGCTGGTATTCTGGAAAAGGGACATCACCTGCTTGTCATCCAGCGGGATCGTCGTAGGATCGATTCCCGTCAAATCCTGGAGCATACGGATCATCGTCGGATCATCGTGTCCTAGAATGTCCAGCTTCAGCAAGTTATGGTCAATGGAGTGATAATCAAAATGAGTCGTCACGATATCCGTAGACATATCGTTGGCCGGATGCTGCACCGGGGTGAAGGAGTTGATGTCCTCCCCCAGCGGCAGCACGATGATTCCACCTGGATGCTGCCCGGTGCTCCTGCGGATTCCCGTGCAGCCTGCCACAATCCGGTTGATCTCACAGCTCCTTTTACGCTTTCCCCGTTCTTCATAGTAATTCTTCACATATCCATAGGCGGTCTTGTCCGCCAGCGTACCGATCGTGCCTGCCCGATAGGTCTGTCCTGCTCCAAAAATGACTTCTGTGTATTTGTGCGCCTTACTTTGATACTCTCCTGAAAAATTCAGATCGATATCCGGCTCTTTGTCGCCCTTAAAACCTAGGAAGGTTTCAAAGGGAATATCGAAACCGTCCTTTTTCAGCATTTCCCCGCAGACTGGGCATTGCTTATCAGGCATATCGCAGCCTGCTTTCCCCGCGTAGGCCTTTACTTCTGGGGAATCAAAATCGCTATAATGGCATTTACTGCAGTAATAGTGGGGACTCAGGGCATTTACCTCCGTAATCCCTGCCATATTTGCCACAAAAGAGGAACCTACCGACCCGCGTGACCCCACCAGGTATCCGTCCTCCACCGATTTCCACACTAGCTTTTGCGCGATGATATACATGACTGCGAATCCGTTTGTGATAATGGAATGGAGTTCCTTCTCCAGCCTTTTTTCCACAATGGGCGGCAGCTTTTCTCCGTAGATCTCGTGCGCTTTGTTATAACAGATTTCGGTCAATGTCTTATCGCTGTTAGGAATCACCGGCGGGCATTTATCCGGACGCACTGGGGAGATCGGTTCTATTTGGCTCGCAATCAGGTTGGTGTTGGTAATCACCACTTCCTCCGCCTTGTCGCTCCCCAAATACGCGAATTCCTTTAACATCTCTTCCGTTGTACGCAGATAGAGCGGCGCTTGATCCTCGGAATCTTTAAACCCCTTACCCGCCATGATGATACGGCGGTACACCTCGTCTCCCGGATTCAGGAAATGTACGTCACAGGTTGCCACCACGGGTTTGTCATGCGCCTCGCCCAGAGCCACGATCCGCCTGTTGATGTCTTCAATATCTTCGACAGAATTCACATTCCTGATCCTTTCCTCATGGATCATAAACCGGTTGTTGCCCGTGGGTTGGATCTCCAGATAATCATAGAAGTCCACGATTTTAGCAATTTCCGCATCGCTTTTCTCATCCAGCAGCGCGCGATAGAGCTCTCCCGCTTCACAGGCACTGCCTAAGATCAACCCTTCCCTGCACGCCTGAAAAAGGCTTTTGGGAATTCGGGGCCGTTTGGAAAAGTAACTGAGGTGGGATTCTGAAACCAGCCGGTAGAGATTCACCCGCCCCGTATCGTTCTTGGCCAGGATGATGGCATGATAGGTGGGCAGACGCTTCACGATATCCGGATTGGACGCCCCAAGCGCATTCACCTTTTCCAGGGTATCCATGCCGTCCTTTTCCAGCATAGTGAGAAAACGCAGGAAAATTTCCGCTGTGGCCTGCGCATCATCCACGGCCCGATGGTGATTTTCCAGGGAAATACCCAGGTTTTTTGCGACCGCATCCAGCGTATGCTTCGCCTGATGGGGCAGAAGGGCCCTGGCAATCCCAACCGTATCCACATAGGTGAAATCAAAAGACAGCTGCTGCCTTTGCGCATTTTCACGGATAAAACTCACATCAAAGGACGCATTATGGGCTACGAGCACCGTTCCTTCGCAGAACGCGAGAAAACGGGGAAGCACCTCCTCTATTTCCGGAGCCTCTTCCACCATTCCGTCATGGATTCCCGTCAGATTTTCTATTTCAAAGGGAATCGGCACCCGCGGATTGATAAAAGTAGAAAACCGGTCTACTACTTCTCCGTCCGCAATCTTCACAGCGCCGATTTCAATAATCCGGTTTTTTACCGGTGAAAAGCCTGTCGTCTCAATGTCAAAGACCACATAGCTTCCCTCCAGGGACTGTCCCTTTCCATTGGTTACGATTTCCTTTAGATCGTCCACCAGATAGGCTTCCACGCCGTAGATCACCTTAAAGAAATCTTTCCTGTCTGGATTCTCTTCTCCGGCCTCTTTGCGTCTGCCCTTCTCCGCCTTCCAAAGATCGTCCACCAGATGATTGGCATCCGGAAAGGCCTGTACTACGCCGTGATCCGTGATTGCAATGGCCGGATGACCCCATTGGTACGCCTGTTTTACCAGATCCTTCACCTCGGAGACCCCATCCATGTCGCTCATTTTCGTATGGCAGTGCAGTTCTACCCGTTTTTTTTCGCTGCGATCCTCCCTGCTATGGGTGAAGTCTCCTATTTTTTTCACTCCCACCACCGAACCTATGGTCAGTTCACTGTCGAACTTGTCAATGATGGTCACCCCTTTGATCTTCACGAAGGCGCCCTTTTTGATCCCTTCGCAGACCTCGGCCACCTGGTCGTTCTTCAAAAACATTTTGACGGTTAAAGTATCCGTGAAATCCGTCACGTCGAAAATTAGAATGGTCCTTTCATTCTTGATTTCCCGTTTATCCAGGGTCAAGATCTGTCCACGGATCGTCACTTCGCCCATCTCTCCCAGGATTTCTTCAATAGGTATGGCTTCTTCTTCAAAATCACGCCCATACAGCACGTCCGGATTGTCGCAACGCCTGGGCGACCGATAGGAATCCTCCTTCTGAAACTTTCCCCTGCCGCGGCCAAAACCGCCCGCCCTCTTTCCGGCTCCACTTTGAATGCCTTCCCTTGTCTCCCCCTGGGTGCGGCCTTCCGTCCGCAACGGTGTCTTTTGAAGGCCGCCGTCCATCTGAGGGGAAGGCCCTTTTGGAAAAGAAACAATGTTATCCGCTTCCTGTTCTTCCGCCAAAGCGCTTTGGGCCATTCCAGTCAGGTAAGCATCATAGGCGTCGTCCGATTTGGAACCATCCTTTGTCCCTGCCGCTACCCCTCCCTGTCCCGGGCGGGCAAACCTCATCTCCTCGGTCTGTAGGTTCTCTTTCTTCTCCTTGTATACAAATCTCACCATCATCGGAAATCCGCAGCGTTCATGGAAAATTTTCTCCAGGATCCCGCCCAATTCTTCGGCTTTATCCCTGGCCAGAACCGTATCCTCCAGCCGCAGCTGCATCTTTCCCCCATCCGAAAAGGAAATCTCCGCATTCTTCAACATGCTATACATCAAATGACTGTATTCTGATAATTCCAGCAGGATACTATCCCGATAGGCGTCCATCAGTTTTTCCGGATCGTACTGGGAAGACAAATGGAACCTTTCGTAGATCCGAATCGTCATATGACAGCCCGAAAAGAGCTGCTTTTTTATCTCTTTTTCCACAGTGAAAACATCCTGCTTCTGAATCAGCCGGTCGCTTGAGAGATAAATGCGCACGAAGTCTTTCCGTTTGGTAGCCGTTACCCTCTCCACCCGGGTCTGGGCGAACAGATCCTTCCGTTTTCCTTCCAGACGCAGTCCTGGAAACACCTCAAAAAAAGCTTTCGCCATGTCGATCACTCCTGCCTAATTACGGGATGGCCCGCTATTTTGCTCTTCCCAGCGCAACAGTTCTTCCCGCAAGGCGGAAAGGAGCTCCTCCTCCGGCAGCTTCCGGATGATTTCTCCTTTCTTGATCAAAAGGCCTTCTCCGATCCCCCCTGCGATTCCGATATCCGCTTCCTTCGCTTCTCCCGGGCCGTTCACCGCACATCCCATGACAGCCACCTTCACGCCGTCCAACGCAATATCCGCCACCATGGCTTCCACCCGGTTCGCAAGGCCGATCAGGTCAATCTTCGTCCGGCCGCAGGTAGGACAGCTCACCACCTCAATGCCGCCCCTGCGAAGTCCCAGCGTACGCAGAAGCAGCTTTGCCGTACGGATTTCTTCTACGGGATCCCCCGTAAGGGAGACCCGGACGGTGTCGCCGATGCCCTCATAGAGGATGATCCCCATGCCCACAGAGGATTTGATGTTTCCGCTCCACAGCGTTCCGGCCTCCGTAATCCCCACATGCAGCGGATAGTCCGTCTTTTCCGCCAGAATCTCATGCGCCTTAACGCACATTAACACATCGGAGGATTTAATGCTGATCACCAGTTCCTGGTAATCCAGATCCTCTATGATCTTTATCTTATCCAGGGCGCTTTCCACAATTCCTTCCGCCGTAACACCGCCATATTTCTCTATCAGATTTTTTTCCAGGGAACCGCTGTTCACCCCCACACGGATAGGAACATGGCGTTCCTTTGCCGCCTTTACCACCGCCGCTACGTTTTCCCTTGATCCGATGTTCCCGGGATTGATGCGGATCTTGTCCGCCCCGTTTTCTATGGCTGCAATAGCCATCCTGTAATCGAAATGAATATCCGCCACAATCGGGATGTGGATGCTCTTCTTGATCTCCTTAATCGCCTCCGCCGCTTCCCTGGTGGGAACGGTACTGCGGACAATCTCGCATCCGGCCGCTTCCAAACGAAGGATCTGTTCCACCGTGGCTTTCACGTCCTCTGTCCTGGTATTGGTCATGGATTGGATCAAAACGGGATTTCCCCCTCCGATTTCCCGATCCCCGATACGCACCTTTCTCGTATGCTCTCTGTACATGTTCCTTCTCCTCTTAGCCGGAAACCGCAGGCCTACTGTGCCACAAGCTCCATCTGTACCGACCTATATTCGCCAGGCAGGGCAGGAATGGACAGCCCGGCGTACATTAATGCACTTGCAGACAACGTCCTTCCATCTTCCAGGCGATACATTTTTCCCTCGTCCAGGCCTCTTAGCTTGACGAACATGGCCTTTGCATTGGCCCGCACATGGGTGACTACCAGATTGAAGAGCACCTGTTTTTTATCCTCCGACACAAACGCCCAGGCCAGGAAATCCGTTCCGTCTCCCGGCGCATTCAGCCGGTAATAATCCCCTTCATGGATCAGATTATAATATTTCCCGTAATCCGCCACCTGAGCCCTAACCAATTCCTTTTCCTCGTCCGGAATCTGGTTCAAATCCAGCTCATAACCGAAGCTTCCCGCCATGGCGACCACGCCACGCGTCTCAAAAGGGGTAATCCTTCCCGTCTGATGGTTCGGACAGGCGGACACATGGGAACCCACCGTGCCGATGGGATAGAAAAAGGATGTCCCATGCTGGATCTGCAGACGTTCTATGGCGTCCGTATCATCACTGCACCAGATCTGCGGGGAATAATACAGCATACCAGCATCAAACCTTCCGCCGCCGCCGCTGCAACCCTCGATCATCAAATCCGGGAAAGCTCCTGTCAGCCGTTCCAGCAGTTCATATACGCCCAATATACAGCGGTGATACATTTCCCCCTGCCGCTCTATGGGAAGATTTACGCTGTATATATCGCTCATGCTGCGGTTCATATCCCATTTCACATAGTCTATTTTGGCGCTGCTTATGATATCGCTCATCCGTTCAAACAGATAATCCCGCACATCCTGTCTGGACATATCCAAAACCAGCTGATAACGGCTGCGATTGGGTTTTCTGCCAGGAATCCGGAGCGCCCAGTCCGGATTGTTTCTATATAGATCGCTGTCCTCCGATACCATCTCCGGTTCGAACCACAGGCCGAATTTCATGCCCAGGGCATGGATTTTCTCCGACAGGCCTTCCAGCCCCTCCGGCAGTTTCTTCCGGTTCACAAACCAATCGCCCAGCCCGGAGGTATCGGTATCCCGTTTTCCGAACCATCCGTCATCCAGCACGAGCATCTCGATCCCCAGCTCTGCCGCCTGATTGGCAATCCGCATGATTTTGTCTTCATTAAAATCAAAATAGGTGGCTTCCCAATTGTTGATCAGGATGGGGCGCCTCGCATATTTATATTTTCCTCTGCAGATATGCCTGCTAATCATCCGATGGAAACGATGGGACAATTTCGTAAAGCCCTCTGCGGAAAAGCCCAGGATGGCCTGCGGCGTCTCAAAGCTTTCCCCCGCCTCCAGACGGAAGCGGAATTGCTCCGGATTGATCCCCATTACTGCCCGGGTCTGGCCCATCTGATCCACCTCGGCCCGTATGGTGAAATTGCCGCTGTATACCAGAAGCATCCCATAGCATTCTCCCGCATCCTCCGTCGTCTCCGGCGCACACAGGATCAGGGATGGATTATGCTGATGGCTGGACGTCCCTCTTTTGCTGGAAATGCTGAAGGTTCCGTGCCCGAGGGGCAGCCGTTCCATCTGCCGTTCCATGGCATGGCGGCCATGGAAATGCACCGCTTCCCACTGCCCGAACGGAATTTCCAAGCAGACGCTGAGCAGCTTTTCCAATTCCACCGTTCCCGCCGTGGCATTATACAGCACTGCGGCCCGGGTGATCATATCCTCTTTTTCAAATACGCCGTATTTCAGCTCCAGTTCCAGCCCGGTCACGGCATCCTTTAAGAAAATGCTGAGGGTGGCGCTTTCGGATCCTTCATCATAGGCTGCGGGCATACCCTTGACCTGATAGGCTCCCCGGCTGATGGAATGGGATGCATAACGGAAATCAGCCGCACGGGAACCGTCCGGATTGACCACCTCGATACAGCCCTCTCTGTAATCCCCCACTCCATCCGAGGGAAACTCCTGAGGCTGGATGTCCAGGGAAAAGCATTTATCGGTTTCCGCTTCATAGGGATTTCCAGAAAACCCCACATCTGGATACCATAACAGATAATCCATGGTGCTTCCCTCCACCCTTTTTCCATAATAGAGGTGCTTCAGGATATCATATCGTCCCACCTTCATTTGATAGGTGGTATGTTCGGTCTGTAGTGTAAACACTCGTGTGGATTCATTGTAAGTGATCGCCATCTCTTTCTCCTTGTTTGGTCTGTCAATGTTTTGTACTAACTTCCATCATAGGAGACGAATGCCCGCCTGTCAATCTATTCTGTACAGTTTCCTCTGTTTTCGTTATCGGAGATTGGGTGGGAAAAGGAAGATACCAGAAAGCGGCGGGGCGCAGCGCTCATCCGTCTCGTTTCCGGCAGGAAAAGGTATAGGTGCGAGGCTGTTTTCCCTCTTCGTTTCCTGTGACGCGGATATGCATAGTTTCTCCGCTTTCGAGCATTTCTTCCGATATTTCCAGATATAGAGGGCCCTCCGTCTCACAGATGTATCCTGTCCGGATCAATATTTTCCTCATGTAGGAATCCCTTACCGCTATGGGAAGTCGCTCCCCCTCTCCCGAAGCCTCCTGGGCGAGCAGGGCTTTTGTTGGGAATGCGGCAAGCATGCCCACACATAGACCCAAAAGGATCCCTAGCCATATCTGACTTTTTTTGTCCGTCCTCATGCAGTTTTTCTCCTGGCAATACCATAGTCCTGTCCTTCCTGGCATGGACAGTCGTTCCTGTATCCAGTTGATCAGACGTTCCCATAGGCAGCAGATCAGGACAGGCATCATTCCTGTCAGTAACGTTTGAGCGCTTAGTTCTCTCAGGTTTTCTCCATTCATTATAAGACCGTAGCAGGTCTGGAGCAAGCCTGCGCCGCGCAAGACGGCCCAGCCTATGAATCCCAGGGAACTTGCACGCATCAGCAGATGCATGGCCGTAACGGACCAATCCTTTCTGTCTGTACGGAGTAGTTCCCGTTTCATTTCCTCCACACTCTGAAAGCGTCGGGCTGGATCCGGATCCATGGCACGCCGAATGAGTCTTTTTAATTTTTCCGGTACATCTGTCCGCTTCTCCAGTTCCTTTCCAGCGGCTTTTGGCCTTTTTCCCGTCAGCATCGTCAGCATCACAGCGCCCAGACTGTAGATATCGCTGCATAAGTCCACCTCCTGTATTCCTGTTCTTCCCGACAGGTTCCGCTCTCCCCGCACCGCACGAATCAGCTCCGAAGAGGCATAATCAGGCGTTGCGCTGGACGGACGGATTCCAGTCCATCCGCTCAGAGCGCTTCCGAAATCGATCAGGCGGATTCCTTCCTGTGTTAGGATGATATTGGAGGGTTTCAAATCCAAGTGCAGCATGGGAGGGATCCTTTTATGAAGTACTTCCAATGCGTCACAGATCTGCAGCCCATAAGAACATGTTTCCGCCGCAGACAGCCGTCCTCTATCCAGAATCTGTTCTTCCAGAGTGATCCCGTTTACCCAATCCATGATTAAATACCTTTTCCCATTTTCCCAAAAGGCATCCACAATTCTCGGAAAAAATGTGCTGTCTATGTCCCGCAATGCCATACATTCCTTCCTGAAATCCGCTTTCCTGCATGTTTCCTCCCGCCAAACCTTCATAGCCCAATACTTCCCCAGTTTTTTATCGAATACCAGATAAGCGCTCCCCATTCCACCTTCTCCCAATTTTCTAACCTTCTCATACCTGCGTTCCTGCATGGTGCCGGATTTGTCTGCGGCGCCGCTTGGATTGGGAGTCCGTGACAAAGTCATAAGTTTCTCCTGCATATCCTATCCCCCTCATTTTATCCGTATCAAAATAGCCGTTATATCGTCTCTTTCCCCTCTGCTTCTCAATTTTACACACATCCGTTCCAACCACATATTCATCTCTCCCTCTCCGCCTGTCTTTCTTGCAGCCTCCTGTTCTTCGTCCTGCAGCTTTCTCCAGAAACCGTCCGTACACAGAAGAAGCAGCTTTCCACGCCCCAGACGACCCTTGATGGACTGCATGGGATACCAGCCCATAGAACCGATGCACCGCGTCAGCCGTCCGTTTCGGTCCGTATCGTCCCAGGTCAATACCCGTTTTTCCCTTCTCCCGATCAGATAGATCCGGCTGTCACCCACGGAACAGATCAAGTATCGCCTTTTCCACAGCAAAACGGCGCTCAGGGTAGCCCCAAGACGACGGTTCTCCCTTTCCCCATATGCCCTCAGACTGCCTGCGGCATTGTATATCCGCCTGGCCAGACTCTTTTCCATCCGTATCAGCCCGCGCTTTCTTAGACAGGATTTACCGGCAATCTCCAGTGCATCCCCGTAAAACCATCGCTTCAGCTCCCCCACTAGAAATCCGCTGGCATTCTCTCCCTCCTCCAGCCCGCCGATGCCATCACTCACCACTGCCAGAAGCATCCTTCCACGCCGGGTTTGAATCTGCTGTAGCAATAGAGAGTCCCCGTTCCTGTCCTTTGTACGCTCCGGGCGGTTCTCCCTTTCACGAAAGCTTTCTTTCCTCCCTCTCCCCTTCTCCCAACAAAAAGCAGTCTGATAATTCATTCTAACTCCCATCTGCCCGCTTTTGCGGGCGCGCAAATCAGGCTAAGGAAACTCCTCATTTCCTGGGAAATCGTAGATTTCACAGGAACTCCCGTCTGACCGTTTCAAAGCGGGCGCTTAAATTAGGCTAAGGAAACTCCTCGTTTCCTGGGAAATCGCAGATTTCACAGGGACCTTCCTGACCGCTTCAAGTGGCGCAAAATCACGGTTGGAAACCTAATCCCCGTCTGCACTATCTGACGCAAATCCATCTCCATAAGGCAGCATCAAGCCAATCTTCGTCGCAACAGCGAGTCTTTCATTACAATAACAGTTCGTCCAAAAATCTACATAAATAAAATGGGATTCAACGGATGGTACAAGCTCTTTCTTTGCCATATCATCCAGACAGACACTGCCATACTCTGCGAGGCAGTTTGTCATAATCAGATTGAATTGCTTCATTTTGAAATGTATAAAAAGTATAGCATATTTTTCTCTTTATGTGGAGTACTTTCGCATTGTTTATGAAAAATTTATGAAAACGCCATGGTTTAAATACCCAGCAACCTGCTGTACTTTCTCACCTGCTGCTTCCTTGCTCTCCTGGGCATGGATAACCTTTCCCATTATTCCCACAGCCTACACCTTATCACGTGGAGTAACAGGGAAAATGTTCCGATAAAATAAACCGTACAGCGTTGATAGAGGGCATCCGGAAATACTTCAGGTATGGTTTCGAGCATTCCGAGGTTTTTATCTCCGATGATTAGACGGAATCCTTGCCGCGGATAAGATCCTTTAAATCATGCTTTATGAAAAAGACAAGGTGCACCGGACAAAATCATCCGGTGCTCCCATATCCCTATACAGGGACAGAAATGTTTCCAGCATGCTCAATCAGGCTGGGACTTACTTCCCCGGCCTTCGTATAAGTAACCGGTTCCATCTGAATGGGATCTGCCGTTTCTTCCGTAGGAGAGATGCCGTCATTTGATTCAGCGTCTCCCATCCCCTTGTCCTTTAATACGGCACCCTGAATGGCTTTGGCATCACATTGTTTTGATATGCATCATTCATCCTCCTTCCTGATAAGGCTTTCTCTTACCTTCTTTTCAGTCCTATCAAGCGGCGGATAAACCCATTTGTTGTAAGATGTTTTCAGATCGTCGTACTAAGAACGTTTTCCACACCCTGCGGCGTTTCCCATGAGCCGTTCATAGATCAGCTCCACCTGCGCGGGAAGGAGAAATTTCCTGTTGTGCCGCATGATATTCGCAACGGTTACCGACAGAGTACGAAGAGGAATCGCCCACCGGTTATCCCCCATGTATCCGGCCGTCTCCAGACGGCCCTTATTCCCGAATACGGCCATGGAGTAACAAGGCAGCTTCGGCATATCCCGGCACATCCATTGAATTACATCCAGGCTCCTTTTATTGTACAAAAAGGGGTTATAGAAGTAGTTTCTGCAGGGAAACAGCCATCCTTCCCGGAAGGACTGTGTCCAGTATCTTCCCGTCGCACTGCCCCTAATCGTCCCCTCCATGTTGCCGGAACTGGCCACATAAATGCCCGATTCGTGGATCAATAGCACTTCTGCCTCTTCCCCTCCGTCCTCGCCCAAGCGGCAGTTGCGCAGGAGGCGTTTATGGCCTGCCGTCTCCTGGAAAATCCGGTAGATTTCCTCCGTGCACACCTGTCTCCCTGCAAAGGATGCCTCATAGTAGGAACTGTGGCTGAGTTTTTCATCATAAGGATTGTAGACCATTCTTTTTCTGTAGTGCCAGAGCACGAGCAGAAAAAGCAAGATAACTGTTGCCATCTTTCCTCACATTCTGCCGCCCTGGGCGGCCCTATCTGTAGAGCACATAATCCTGCATTTCCCGATGAAAACCGGCGGCAGCCAGGGCACAGGCCGCGGACGGGGGATACTCTTTTACCACAATGCGTTTTTGTACTGGAAAAAGACTTCCTCTTTGATACATTTGCGCGAAAAGGCGCAGGCATTCTTCCTGCAATCCCTCGTCCCATATGCGCAGCGCCTTTCCCTGTTTTTCCATCGCCGCCACTGGAATGCCACCGCAACACGCCACCGCGTTCCCAGGGATGTTCAGAAAGGATCTCCCTTCCCTGTGCGAAAGGAGTTTGCCCCAGAGCTGGGCCGGATCGGCCGCGTTGATCCAGATTAACCGATTCCCCGGCTCCGCCAGTTCCCGTATGAGCCCTGCATAATCTTCGACGCGCATGAATTGGGCGCCGGAAAATCCTTCCACAAAATATCCTCTCCGTACCTGTCCTGTATATTCCTGGATGCGCAGTACAGACAACGCCTCCGCCCAGGGCAGACCGCAGGCAGCAGCCGTCTCCCGGCACACAATCAAGTATCTGTGAAAACAGGACGCAAGCCGGCTTTCCACAGCCTGGCTTTGCAGAGGGCGCACCACATCCCAACGCCCGGCATGGAGCGCTTTTACCCTGAGATTCACCCGCGCCCTGGCCGTGGCCTTCCTGGTCTTTTCCTGCGCCAGCCATTGCCGGACGGGCACGAAGCTATCCGCATACACGAGTCCCTTCTCCAAAAGGGAAAGAAGCGTCTCATGGGGCGATTCTCCGGGAAGCACCCCGTTCAATGCCTGCATGAAGCTGGCGCCCCTCTTTCGAAGCGCTTCATACAGCAGCCTTTCTTTTTCTCCCAGCCCTTCCGTACGATCTTCTAAATCCGCGTCCCAGTCGATTTCCTCCTGCCTGTCAAAACGCAGGCCGCCCTTTTCCTCCATATGCCAAAAAAATTCCCCTTTGGCCAGAAATTGATCTAACAGGGCTTCCCGATAGTTCCCGACCCGGCCTGGTAGGACGATCCCCTCCCAATATATTGCAGGAAGGGCTGTTCCCACATACTGCTCCAGGGTATTCTTCACGCATTCCTCCGCTGGGGCGTTCTGTGCGACCCGCCCGAGCAGGGCCGCTGCATAGGCCTCACCCGAGCAGGTCCGGATCTCCTCCCGACGGTTTTGAACGGTGCGTATCCTGGCCCGGCGGTAAAGGGCGGCATGATAATACCGGCCTTCCTGGCAGACAGCCTCTCCACGGCTGCAGAGTTCCTCCAGAATACCCGCCGCTTCCTCGGTCTTCCATCCGTAGCGTTCCCCAGTCTGAGCCGCATCCGCCGCTCCCCGGTAGCGCAGCATCCGCCTTACGATATGAAGCTGTTCCCTTCTCCCAGGGCCATCCTGCCCCTCCCAGAAGGCCATAGCCCCCAGAGCCGCCGCATATTCCTCTTCCTGTTCCGCGGCGATCCACAGCCCCTGTTCCAAGTAGAAAGCCCGTCCCTCCCTGGCCAGGCAGTCCAGCCATTTTGCCGGAATATCCAGTTCTCCCGCTGCCAGATCTCCCTCCGCCATCAGCAGGGAATGGAGCTGTTTCTCGTTCTCCGGAAGCCTTTCCCGCTCCTGTACCTGTGCCAGTTCGCCGTCTCCTGGGCGCAGAAGTTCTTTTTCCTGTTTTAAAGCCTCCTCCACCGCCCCATGGATCCCCCGGGGGGTGGGCGCATAATCGTACATCACCGCGGCTTCCTGCCCCCATTGCAGGGGAAGGGACATGGGAGAAGGCGTCTCGGTATAAACCTCCCGTATTTTCACCGCGCCGGAACGAATATCGCTCAGAAGGACCCGCACTCCTTCGGCATCCCACAGCTGCTTCATGCATTCCCGTCTGGTCTCCCGGATCAGCGGATGAGCCTTCTCTCGAACCACCTGATCCAACATTTCCGCGCTGCGAAGCCGCTGCATCCAAAGGGGCTGCCTCCCGTTTTTCCTCACTCCCATCATCAACGCCCGGCCGCTGTTATATCGGAACGCCATGTTGAAAAGAGGCGTGGCAGGAAGCAGCGCCTCAAGCCGTCTGATACAGGATTCCGGATCAATTCGCTGCAAAATCCCTTCCGGGAGCGCATCCTCTCCATAGGAATATAAGAGGAAACCGTCCTCCTCATCCACGCTTCCCACATTCCTCCCCAGCTGCTCCCTGGCCGCCAAGGCAGCGAGAAGAGAAAGGGGGGCGTTAATCCGTCTTCCGAAGATGGAATGAATCATCAGCTGACTGTTTCCGGACTGATCCCGGAAATGCTCCACCAGGATCGTCCTGTGGTCCGGCAGCACGCCCGTGCTCTTTATCTGGCGCAGAAGATACCCTTCCGCCAGCTTCACCGCCGCATCATCCAATCCCAAGTTTTGCAGGGCCGTCCGCAGCCGGCCTTCTTCCCCGGCCTTCTGTAAATCCTGCAAAATTCGGCCAAACGCCTCCCCCGTCCTCTTATCCCGTCCCTTGATTTCCCCCTTCCAAAAGGGCAATCTGGCGCCTTCTACGCTTGCTTGGGTCACAGTCACCGTATCCCTGCTGATATTCACTACCCTCCAGGCAAAGGAACCCAGGATAAAACGGTCCCCTTTCTGGGATTCATAGACGAATTCCTCGTCCACCTCCCCCAGTTTCACCCCTTCTTCTGTTTTTACCGCATATAAACCTTTATCCGGGATGGTCCCTCCTGCGGAAATGGCCAACATCCTGCTGTAACCGTCCCCCTCCACCCTTTCATGGATTCTGTCATACAAAATCCGCGGGCGGGTCGGCACATCCCGCTCATGCTCATAGTCGCCTGCCAGCATACCCAGAACGGCTTTCACATCCTCCTTGGAAACATTCCGGAAAGGCCACGCCCGCGGCAGCATTTCCATAACCTCATCCACCGTAAAGCTTCGGAACGCGGCCATAGAGACCAGATGCTGTGCTAGCACGTCCAGGCACTCTTCTGGAGGATTTAAGCGTTCCAGTCCGCCCTGTCTAGCCAGTTGCGCCGTCATGCCGCTGAGCACGCATTCCGCCGCCGTCCTGGGAAAAAGATACATGATGCTGACGCGGTCCGGATTATGCCCCGCCCGCCCCAGACGCTGTAAAGTACCGGAAATGGTTCTCGGACAGCCCACCTGGAGCACTTGGTCGATTTCCCCCACGTCGATTCCCAATTCCATGGAAGAGGTGGCGCACAGAAGCCGAAGACGCCCGTCCCGCAGCGCCGCCTCCGTTTCCAGACGCTGTTCCCGGGACAGGCTCCCATGATGCACTCGGGCAAAACCATCTCCGCCCAGCAAGTTCACGTAATAGGCCAGCTTTTCCGCGTATCTACGCCCTTCCACAAAGGCGATTACGCTCCGGCTGCCCTGACAATGCTGGTATACCAGCTTCCCAAGCTCCTCCCACACCGGATCCTTCCTTCTTCCGGGAAACGAATCCGCATAGGGGGCGAGGATATCCAGCCGTACCCTCTTCTCCATGAGCGGAGCCGCGATGGCCACCTCCTCCGGCGCCAGATATTTTGCCGCCACGGCCAAAGGATCAATGGTAGCCGACAGGCCGATCCGCTGAAGGGGCTTTTTACACAAATCATCCAGCCTTGCCAGGGAAAGCATCAGATGAGCGCCCCGCTTCGTATCGATCAACGCGTGAAGCTCGTCCAGGATCACCGCCCCTGCCCCTGCCAGTACATTCTGCCCCGTCTTACTGGTCAGCATCAAATACAGGGACTCCGGCGTGATAATCAAGATATGGGGAGGGCGACGCACCATCCTCTGCCGCTCCCTCTGCGGCGTATCCCCCGTCCGGATCGCCACCTCAATCTCCTGCCCTGCGCCGATCCCATACAGGGGGCGACGCAGGTTTTCCCGGATGTCCGCAGCCAATGACTTCAAAGGCGACACATAGATCAGCTGTAATTCTTGCTTCAGCGTCCCTTCCTCCGCCTGCCTTTTCATACGGTCAATGAACACCAAAAAGGCGGAAAGCGTTTTTCCCGTCCCGGTGGGCGCCGATACCAGTACATGCCGTCCCGCCGAAATCAGAGGCCACGCCTCCTTCTGTACCGCCGTGGGCTCTCCCAGCGCGTCCGTAAACCATCTCGACGTTTCTTCCCGGAAGAGCCCCAATACCTCGCATCCTTCCTTCACAATCAGCCCCCGTCCGCAGCCAAAAACGCGCTTATATAGCCTGCCACCTCATTTTTCAGGCTCTCCCGCTCTTCTTCACTCATGGTATAGTCCGCTTCGTTTATATACCAGTCCGGCGTTCCCGACGAAGTCGTCTCGTCGCTGTTGATCCCTATGATCTTCTCTTCAATATACATCACCGAACCGCTGTCCGTTTTAACGCAGCAATTCGTATACCAACCCTCCGTCTCACCCTCTCCAAAAAAAGAACACAAACACTCAAAAGTGATGCAGGCCCTCTCATCATCCGGGATCACCACATCCACGAACAGGTTCTGTTCTCCCTCGAACTCCATGGCTGACAGGCGAAGAATCCCTCCGTCTTTGAGGCTGCAGTCCTCTTGCTTTTCCAGATGGATCTTTGACTCCGGCACATTCGCATTCGCGATTTCGGACAGCCAGTCGCCATCCGAAGCCCCATCCTGGCCGGATTTACCTCCGCAGCCTCCTAAAATAAACAGGCAAGCCATAAAAATCAAAATGACTCTTTTCATTTCCCAATTCCTTTCTCTCAGACACAGATGATTATGTTAAGAGATATTTTACCACAAATCAAAAAATATGGATAGGGAATTTATTCTGTGGACGGATGGATGATAAGGTAGGACGATAAAAGCCGTCCGACCCCTTTCGGATGAATAGCCCCCAGCGGCGAATCCCTTCCCCGCCGCCGTATCACATCAGCGTATCATCCCTCAGAGCATCCGTCAGGCTGATTCTTTTTTGCGCATTCCATCCGAGGAAATATGCCGTTCCCACGAATCCGAAGATGGCCAGGATGAATCCCAAAACCGGTCCAAACGGCGCTTCGCGGATGAAAATAATTGGTTCGAGGTAGCTGGCTTTGAGCATGAAACCAAGCGCAGCCACTGTCACTGGCAGTGTAATGAGCACCGGACGGCCTGCAAGCACCAGCGCTTCGATGCAGAACATTTTCTTCATCCCTCCCGGGGTGAGTCCCACCGACAGATAACGGGCGAATTCCCGTCTTCTTTGGCGCACGAATCCCAGCGTGTTGGAGAAAACGTTCCCTATCCCGATCAAAGCCAGCAGGACGCAAAAGCCGCCGAATATCGCCATCATGCCGTCTATTATCCTGTCGTTAGTGATCTTTTCCTGCACGCGGTTTTCCACCATGATCTCCTCAGAATCGCCCAGGACGGCCTGCAGTTCCTTTTCTAGGCTCGTTAAGGCATTTAGATCCGTTTCCATGGCCAGAATCCGGATAGAAAAGTCGTCCGTCTGGTCTTCGAGCAGCCCTCCGATTTCTCTCCATAGGGATACGGGCAGGAAATGTACCAGTTCATAATGATCCAGGGTTGCGTATTCTTCCCGCAATAGCGGTACGTCCCGGGTATAGGCTGTTACAGCGATCTCCACGGCCTGGCCCTGGTGTCCAGCCTGGTACAGCAGGCTTGTGGACAGGTCTTCTTTCAGATAGGGGACAAAAACGGGGTTACGAAAATCCAGATTCGTCACGTCGCGGATTTGGTTCAAGATCACGGCTCCGTCCAGGCGGGCTTCGGCGCCGATCTGTCCACAATAAGCCAGAAAACTTTCGTCATCCAGAATAACGATTGGCGCACTGACCCAAAAACCTTCCGGCGTTTTCGTAACGAAGTTTTCCGGTGCATGGGAAAAGCCTCCAAACGCCTCCATTTCCCCACTGATTTCCTCCAAAGAAAGGAATCTCGCAGCCGCGCAGCGTTGATAAGCAACACAGTCCCTCACTCCGGTCAGCTGACGGATTTCATCCGTTTGATCAAAAGCCCCTATTTTCGCATCCTTGACTGTGACCATGATGTCCCAGGTATCCTGATACGCTTCAAAATAGGTCATACGGGTACTGATATCGGACAACGTGAAAAAACATTGCATCAGGGTAAACGCCAGAAAAGAGCAGATCAGGGACAGGTTGGCCGTCCGAAGGGCTTTTTTCTGCGCCTTTAACGCGTTTCCGGCCAGTTCTCCTTCGATCCCGAACAAGAGGGAGCAGATAGGGGAAGTTTTCTTTCTGGGAAGCTGCAGCTCACCGGCAGTGCGAATCGCTTCCAGCGGCGTCATACTGCTGAGCCTGCGGGCAGGCAGCCATGCGGAAACGCCTATGGTCGCAGCGGTTATGGCAAATGCGGACAAGAAGACCAAAGGATGGTAGGTCCAGGCAGCATCATGCCTTCCCGCAGCCTGCGCAGCCATTTGATTCACTAAATTTATTACGCCCGCGCTCGCCGCAATGCCCAGAAGGTTCCCCAACAGAACCGGCAGGCAGCAAAGGGCAGCCGACTCCTGCAGCAGACAGGCCCTGATCTGTGCCGGCGTTGCCCCAATGCTGGAAAAAATTCCGAATTGATGAAGCCTTGCGTTCATGGAAACCGCAAAGGAATTATGGATAATCATCACTAGGGAAAAACAGGCTAGGCATGTGATGCCCAAAAGGGCAGGAAAGATCAGCCTTGGAGCCGGATCCTGCGGGTCGCGTATCAGGTACATATTTAAAAGGGAATGGTGATAGGAAACCGCTTCAGGCGGCAGTCCTGCCAGTTTAGCGATTTGGGGCATATCCGAAAGGATCGTCCTTTTATTTCTCAGGATAATGTCTACCGCAGTCCGGCCTTCCCCTGTGTATGTTTCGTTGATTACGGCCTTTTCTACGTTGACGAAGCATCGTATCTTTTCCAGGGCCTGGCCGTCCAGTTGTCCGACAATCCTTCCCTGCCAGTCTCCTTCCTCCCTTTTGATGCTCTCTATCTCATATCGCCAGAAATTATAGAACAGTCCCATGAGCAGGGATAGAAGCAAGGCAGAAATGAAGGCCGCCACCATCACAGACAGGCCGGAGGCACGGTTCTTCCTGATATAGTTCCATGAATATTCCTTCCACATAGGCACCTCCTACCCTCTCCGGTCGCTGATGATACGGCCATCCTCTATCGTGATGATCCGATCTGCCTCCAGCGCTAATTTTTCATCATGGGTGATCAGAAGAATCGTCTGGTTCAGGCTGCGGTTCGAGCGCTTGAGCATATCTATGATTTCCCTGGAATTTTTCTGATCCAGATTGCCTGTGGGTTCGTCTGCCAGGAGCAGGGCTGGACGGTAGATCAGCGATCTGGCGATGGCAGCCCTCTGCTGCTGTCCGCCTGACAGCTGGTTCGGAAAACAGTCCAGCTTTTCCGCTATGCCCAGGGATTTTACGATCTGGTCGAAATAGCCTGTGTCCACCTTCTTTTTATCCAGCAGAAGGGGCATCAGGATATTCTTTCGTACGCTGAGCGTGGGGATCAGGTTATAAAACTGATAGATCAGCCCCACCTTCCTGCGGCGGAAAATGGCTGCCTGTGTCCGGTTCAAGGCGGAAAGCTTTGTCCCGTCTATGGTAACCTCGCCCTCTGTGGGTTTGTCCACGCTCCCAAGGATGTGCAGCAGCGTCGATTTCCCGGAACCGGATGCCCCCACGATTGCCACAAATTCTCCCTTTTCCACAGACAGATCCAGGTGATCTAAGGCGACCACCCTATGTTCGCCGGTCTTGTACTCCTTGTGTACTCCTTCGCATTTTAAAATCTCCACCTGTTTTTCTCCTTTCCCGACTACCGGACAAACCGGTTGTTTGCAACAGGCTGCCCGCATAGCGCGGCAGCTTTTTGTTCCGTCTTGATTATAGCAAAGGAAAGTGACAGCTCAGTGACTGTACAGGCGGATTTCATAACATGCGCCCCCTTCCGGCAGATTTAGGGCGCGGAGCGAACCGTTCTGCCCTTCGATGATTCCCCGCGCGAGAGGCAGCCCGATACCGATTCCTCCGTTTTTCGACCGTCTCCCCCGGTAAAAGCGTTCAAACAGGTGCGGCAGATCCTCCTCGTCAAAGCCTTCGCCCTCATCCCATATCCTGATCTGGGTATAAATGGGATTCTGTGCATAAGAACAATGGATACAACCGCCAGAAGGGGTATGCTCCATACAATTTTTAAAAAGATTCATAAAAGCTTCCATCGTCCACTCCGGATCCACATAGATCTCCATTCCTCCCGCTTCCGGTATATCAATGGTGATGTCTTCTTCCGCGAGCAGCTCTTGCAGGTTGTCTGCTGCCAGCATAAGGACGGTAAACACATCCGCCTCCTTCCTTTTCAGGCCCAGGGTTCCCGCCTCCATACGTGCAAGCAGCAAGAGGGCCTCTTCCAGATGCGTCAAGCGGGCGAGCTGGCCACTGATGTGATCTAAATGTGTATCGGAAGGCTCCTTTCGCATCAGCTGTACGGACAGTGAAGCCGCAGTGATCGGCGTCTTGATCTGATGCGCAATGTTGGACAGATTATCCGCAAAATTGTTTCTGGCCGCCAGTGCCGCATCCCTGGCCTGATACAGGGCGGTCACCGTTTTATACAGTTCATCCTGCAGCTTGGAGAATTCTCCCTCATCCACCTGGAAAAGCTGGCCGCCCTCTCCCCGGTTTACCCTTTCCAGATAGGCTGTCAAAGCCTGGATTCTCTCCCCCTCCCTTCTTCTCCCCGCGCGCAGGATGCAAAGAAATAATCCACCGCTCCCCAGGAATCCCACCAAAATAAATATCCTGCCGGGGACTGCCACTGTAGGCAGGATATCTGTTTCCCCGTATCCATAGGCCCGTAGGATATTTTGTTCCGAAGGAACCGCTGAGCGATATTCTCCCTCTTTCAGCACGGATAACAACGTCTTTTCCACATCCGGCCTTGCTTCTATGATCTCCCCACATATCGACCCGATCGCCTGAAAGCAGGCACGGTTATAATAATCCGATAAAAATGCGGCGGCAAGAACGGCCGAAAACAGGCTGGACGCCAGAAGAATTACGGCCCATCCTTTTTTATCCCTTCCCATATGTGACTCCCATCTGCATATCTGCACGAAATTTTGTCTCTAAACCTATATGCGCGCTGCAAGGCACACCGTCATGGCCTTCAAACATGGTACGGCATGCTTCTGTAAACTCGCATGCGCCGCTGTAGGGCTCATCCTCAACAATGCAAACCGATTCCTTTGCGCCCGTTCTCTCATTCGATTTCCCTTCAGCCATCAGCCCTGCCTTTTGTGTGCCCACACATATCATCCAGAATCCCCTTCAACCGCTTCATCCCTTCCTCCAGTTCTTCTAACGTCCCCGGCGTGGTTACGGATAACCTGACTGCTTCTTCCATCAGGCTGTTGCCCACGGAAAACCGTTCCGTCCCATATACCTGTACCCCCGCAGCCTTCGCCCGGTTCTCAAACGTCCTGCCGGTACATCCCTCCGTCAGACAGATATAGCGGAGCGGGCTGGTGGATGCGCCTTCCGCCCTTCCGACGCCCAATATCTCGTCCACAACTTGGTTGCGCTGCGCGATTTCCGCCTTCCGTTCCGACACGATCTCATCCGCAATCCCTTCCTCTATCAAGCCCGCGGACACGGTTGCGAGCAGCGGGGAAATGGCAATATTCATGGCGTATAAGGTATTCACCAATTCCTGCCGGAAGGCATCCGGCACGTGAAGAAAGGCAGTTCGCAGCCCCGGCGAAACGGCCTTGGACAAGCTGGCCACGCAGATGGTCCGCTCCGGAGCGAACGCAGCCACCGGAAGCATGGGCGTTTCTCCCAGCGCATTATTGATGCTGTCCTCGATGATGATCAAGTCCAGTTCCCGGGCCGTTTGCGCAATCTCCCGGCGTCTTTCCAGCGACATGGTATGGGCCGTTGGATTATGATAATCGGGTATGAGATAGATTCCCCTGATCTTCTCATTCAACGCAGCATATCGGATTCCCTCCGCCGTCATCTCCCTCATCTCGCTCCTTACCGGAATCAGATGGATTCCCAACAGCCTTGCTGCCATCTTGATTCCAGGATAAGTCAGCGGATCCGTTCCCACCCTGCTCCCCCTCGGGAAAACAGCACCTAGGGACGCCATCAGGGCATTCTGTCCGCCCGCCGCCAGAAGGATCCTGCCCTCTTCCGCCCGAAACCCCGTCTTCCGAAACCAGGCGGCGCCTGCTGTGCGCTGCCGCTTTGTTCCTTCCGGCACTCCATAAGAAAAGAGACGCAGGGCATCGGGCTTTTTCAACAGCTTTTCCGTATACTGCCCCACCCTAGCATTTCCCGAAATCTGCGGGACGATCGCCCCCATTTCGATGAGGCTCTCCCGATCCTTACTGCATAGGAAAATCGTTTCGGCCGCCGCGTCCGAAGAGACAAAGGTTCCTTTTCCCACGGAAGCGGATAGCAGCCCTTTCTGTTCGCACAATCGAAATGCCCTGGATACGGTGCTCAAATTCACATCCAGGAAATCGGCCAGTTCCCGCTGCGGCGGAAGCTTTGTTCCCGCCTTCAACGCGCCGCTTCTGATGTCCTCCTCCAGCAGACGCACCAGAGCCATATATTTCGGGCCCTTTCGATCGGCCAAGTCCGGTTTCCAGCTCATCGGATAATCTTCAAAGGAATTTACAGGCATAATCGTCCCTCCTGATTGTTAATCAAATGAAACCTATCGTGTCTGGACAGTCCCATCGATCTAATCCTCGTGTATAAAATTGTCTTGCACACAATTTTACTATTGTTTGTTTTTCTTTGCAAGCGTATAATCCGGTTCATACAGACAGCGAGGTGAAAACGTTGCCTTTCGCCCCCTGCAAAACCTCCTCCAGGGCCAATCCGCTTGGTCGGGATTCCGGAAAGGAAAGGCACGTGAAATCCATATACATGCCCGCCAAAACGGGCGGAAGGGAGTCATTATGAACTGTTTGAACACGGATCAACTAATATCCGAACAGATCCGGCATACGCCGCCTTCTTTTATCAGAAGTATCCTGAATACCGCTGCGGATCCAGAAATCATTTCTTTCGCAGGCGGCCTTCCCAATCCGGCCTCTTTTCCCCAGGAGGCGCTTCTTGCTTCCATGGAGCGCATCGTTACAACCTATGGGAGCCGCGTCTTTCAATATTCCATCACGGCCGGGCTTTTGCAGCTTCGAGAAACGATTGCCGACCGGTATCGAAAAAAATTTGGCCTTAATCTCGGAGCCGACCATGTCCTCATCACCACCGGTTCCCAGCAAGCCCTGGATCTGCTCTCCAAGGTCTTACTGAATCCAGGAGACGGCGTTATCGTGGAAAAGCCGAGCTATCTGGGCGCTCTACAGGCCTTCTCCCAATACCGCCCTGCTTTTCATCCCGTAGAGCTGTCTGAAAACGGCATGAATCCAGAGCAGTTAAAAAATGTCCTACAAAAGCCCGTGAAGCTCCTCTATGCCATTCCAAATTTTCAGAATCCCACCGGGCTCTCCTATTCCGCTCAAAACCGGGAAGCCATACGGGCGCTTTTGTCCAACAAAAATATCGTTCTGGTGGAGGATGATCCTTACGGAGAACTACGTTTTGAGGGCGGACGCCTGCCCTATATCGGCGCCGGCCATCTTCCTGGAAGCGTCCTTCTGGGAACCTTTTCCAAGACGATCACCCCGGGCATGCGGGTTGGTTTTCTGATATCGGAAAATAAAGACCTGATCAAACATCTTTCCGTGGCCAAGGAAGCCAGCGACCTGCATACCAATATCTTCGCCCAATATCTGATCTGGGACTATCTGCAACACAGTGATTATGAAGCTCATATCGCCTCCATTACGGAGCTTTACAGGCAACAGGCACAGGCTATGACGGAGGCCATAGACCGGTATTTCCCTCCCTCGGTAAGCGCTACCAGGCCTCGGGGCGGTATGTTCCTCTGGGTCACCCTTCCGAAGGGAATCAGCGCTTTGTCCCTGTTTCCTCTGGCTCTGGAGAGAAAAGTAGCTTTCGTGCCCGGAGATCCTTTTTACATAAATGAAAAAGATGTGAACGCCATGCGGCTCAATTACAGCAACGCCGACTGTCCAACCATTGAGGAAGGAATACGGCGGCTAGGGGAGCTATTGTGGGAAAAAGTCGGGCACAGCTTATGCAGGAAATGACGAAGAAACCTGGACTTATCTGTCCAGCTTTGGCCGCAGGCTCCTGCTTGGCAGAAAAGAGAAGCCGCAGGGTACATGATGGCCCCTGCGGCAAAACGGATTCCTATAAAATTTTGTTGAAAATTGCCGCCAGAATAATCGGTAAAAGAAACAGTGTAAATCCTGCCCATCTCCGATTCAAACGTAAAAGAATAATGGAAATAATTGCCCCTGCCACGGCGCAGCTATTCACCGGAATTGCCCCGTGGAACATCCAGTAAATGGCGATTCCCCACTCCAGCCAGCCCAGCAGAATCGCACCGATTCCCTGCATTCTATTATCTTGCGCCATCTCCCTCTCGCTGGAGCCTTTCCGTCGCCTATCCGCTTTCAGATTGTTTTGACACCAGTCATAAAAAGACAGTCTGTAGCCTCCATCCACCGCCCCCACATATTCGCGGATATTCGCCTTTGTCGCGTAATTGCCATCGCTGGAACTTACCTTATACTGACGCAGTTCCTTTAGTTCTTCAGAACTGATGTTTCCGCCCTGTCCGTGCGCCCTTTGATAGAGAAGCTCTATTTTTCTTGTTTTATTCATTCTTGTTTCTCTGCCTATTTCTTTTTATTCTTTTTTAGTTATTCAAACAATTTAAAATATCCTGATAGCGAAAGGTTTCGCTCTCCGACAATATCTCATACGCATCATCCCAACGTTCAGAAATCTCGCCATCCCATTGACTATTCCAACTCTTGTATTTATTCTTATACTTTTCCTGAAGCCCTTTATAAGCATAAGCAGTCAGTACTCCATGTTCATATCTGAGGTCAAAAACCTCCTCCTTTTGGCTAAGTACATAGATATCTCCATTCTTATGCCAATACCATACCCCTCCGCTTCGCTTCGCGAAGAATATCCCTTCCTCCGCCACAATATAAGAGGTAATATCCTCCAGGATGTTAAACACCGAACTCGATTTTTCACCCAGATATCTGCTTTTCTTTCCGAAAACCACCTCTTTAAAAACGCTTTTCTCCGGATCGACACACTGTTCATCCGCATTATATCGCGAAAGGATCATGGTATGCTCCATGTAATTACATGTGTCCGATACACTGATTCCCGCATAAACGGTTTTCATATTTTCCAACGTGGGGACCGGCCTTTGTTTATCCATATAGTGACAGTAATACGCCAATCCAGCCGCCTTATTGACGTTTGAAGAATGTATGTCTAACGAAATATGCGGAACAAAGCTGCCGGACTGTGCCTTCCCATTCTTATCTTCTTGAAGCTGCTTTGCCGCCGCCATTCCCGCCGTTTCACTCTGACCGATTCCGGATATGACGCCGCTTTTTCCTTCCTCACTAAGGGAAGTCTCCCCTCGGCTGGATATTTTAACGGGCTGTCCCATACTAAAACGGATACCCGCCAGTTTACAGACAGCCTTAATCCCATTCCATTTGTCCTTTGTGGAAAAACCGGTCTTCACATAAACTGTCCTTTCCCCGACAGTGATCATTCTTGTTTTTCCAGTATACCCGTTTCCCCTTTCTGGATCTGCGGTAAAGTGCGTCTCCTTCTTCCCCAACAGTTCCTGATGATTCTGTAATATTCTCTCAACAATCTTTACATAAAGCGCAGTCGGATCGCCAGCAGTAATCTTAGCCCCCAAAACGGTTGCGCTGGTTCCCTCTTCTTCTATAAAAATTCCCTTCCCATCCTGACTGCCGTCATTGGCCGCCGCATTCCCTTTTCCGTCCTTTTCCCCTAAAATGCCATATACAGAAGGAGCCGTCTGACTCCCCTCTACCCTGCTCCCACAGATGAAGCAGAAACGTGCTTCTGTCGGCAGCTCTTTACCACATTTTGTACAAAACATAATCTCCTCCTGCTATAGTCACAGCTATTTACTACAGGTTAGGCGACGATGTCAGCCAACCATACGAACCGAATCTATTTTATCACAATGAGGAACTAAAGTCACCTGAAAGTCTTATCATTCTGTTATAAAGAATCGTATGCTTGTCGTCCAACGCAAGATTTACATGATAATGTCCGCAAAACCATCTCTGATACTGTAACCTTTCCTCCAGTTCATCAAAATAATCTGTTAGTATATCCCTCTCATACACTCTATCAGACAAATAAGAGTCCCTGTCATGCTGCGCCAGCTTATCCTGCATCCTGCCTGCCATGCAATGGGTAATCACATAGTCAACAACATACCCAACCTTACTCAGATTTTCTCTGCCCTCACAAAGTTCGTCTTCTGTAGGCAGTTCCTGCTCCCACCAGGACTCGTTCCTGACACGATAGGTTAAGTGTCTTCTGACTGCCCTCATGCGCTCCTCATCGTAAGTGGGGGAATTCCTATCCAAAATACCGCCTTGTATATCATGGCTGGACGCTCCACCAAATGCGAAAAACCGCTTTCCTTCTATATCAAATACCTGGCCACGCTCTAATAGGATAATTTTATCTCGTACAATATGACGAACCTTACCTCCATTCCACAGTTCCAGCGGATAATCGGCAATCATATCATAATTCTCGTGATTTCCCTGTACCCAAAGGAGCTGGAACGGCAGTCTTGAAAGCCAGTCCAAATTAAACTTAAATTCCCTGTCCCTGGCCCAAAGCAACCCTAAATCTCCACATACAATTACAGAGTCTTCTGGCAGTATAAAATGAGGCCCTCGTATCCGCTGCTTCTTTGTAAATCGCTGAAAATTACCATGGCAGTCACCGGTAAGATAAACCATCTATTTTGACCCTCCTTCCATTCTGACTATCTGCTCACGCATTAAAAGGTATTTAGCACAATAGAAAGGCATCTGAGCCAAAATATTCATTTATTAAGAATACTCAGCTTAAATGCCTTACCAAATGCATCAAAAAATATACTTTTACACTCACAGAAACATCGTCTTGCCAGAACTATCTTACGTTTTCCACAGGTCTCACCGATACCTCTGAAAGAAAAACTTCTTCACTAACTCTTCTTGTGAAAGCAATCCCAGTACCCCAGATAGCCAACGACCTATCCGTAGATTTGTTTAACTGCATAAAGGGGATAAGATTCTTTCAAACACATCATAATTCCTTGTATCCACAGGAGGGCAATAGACTGCAAACTCGATAACTTTAAAACATCTTAAATAATCCCCAAGTACACCTGCTATTGCCTCTGCCACGATATCAGGCGGGTTCCGGAACGCCCCACAGCCAAACGCCCCCAGAATCATAACTTCTGCGCCATTTGCTGCCGCTATGTCAAGAACCCTGCTTATACGCCTTTTGTGCAGCTCCAGTAAATCTGCCGGCTGAATGACAGCTGCTTTATCGCCGGAATCTGGGTTCATTGCATTACTTGGCATATTACGCAGGTTTGGAGCAGCGCAGGATATCACATCTATCTCATACCACAGGGAGGCTTCTAATATCTTCTCCGTATTATCATCCCTAAAGACTGTGACCTTCGGCGTATAAATGCAGTCATTATTATACAGGGGGTTCATTCGCCCTGATTTTAATGCCTCACGGTGTGCGTTATGGAACTGGTTCACTGCTTCTTCATCTGAAATGCAGGGATATAAGGTACTGCAACGGCAGATAGATTCTTCCTGTGCATTGGAGCCTTTTGCAACACCGCCGCCTGGATTAGTCGCTGACGCAAAGTTAAGCACACATATTTTCAGGCCTGAATACCCCGCTGCCGCCTCAAGGCTCTTCCTTCCTGAAACCAATACCTTTGCAGGCATGTCATACCTACCCGTTGGGGCTGGCACCTCCATATCTTCCGCTATAACCCTTTGATTATGTCTGGAAAAAGAGATCGAATCCGCCAGCCTCACTTCCCTGCCATAAATATGCCTGGTCTCCTCAAAGATTTCCTTTCTTTCTTCACGTGGTTTTTTACACATTGCAACCGCCACCCTTTCCTCTTAACTCTTTATTAAAAATCATTGAACCGGCTACAGAACGAGGTAAAATCGTTGTCGCCTTTGCGCTGTCTACCCTGTCATTGATTGCGATATATCTCAAGTCACGACTGGTTCGCAATACTGTTGCTATCGCCCTCTAACGTATCTTCCTGCGAAAGACGGGCGGATAATGCTTTTATCTGTCCAGGCTTATATGTATTTGCTGTTATATGTTCATTCTTCCTGTGATGAACGCCTGACAAATAGTAGGTGTTATTATAGCACATTTATCCCTGTTTGTCATTGGGCGGTTTGACGGTTTCCGATTTTATGAACTGTACCACCTTGTCGCGGAGCCGTTCCGAGCCGCCGCAGGAGGTAGACACTTCATAGTAGGT
>CANSTU010000025.1 GCA_947650005.1 uncultured Lachnospiraceae bacterium | reverse complement strand
GACGAGGCAGACTCAAAATCTGTTGTGGGCAACCACGTGTGGGTTCAAGTCCCACTGCCGGCAGTAAGGTGAGTTGACAGATCCAAGAGTCCAGAAATGGCCGGATAAAGGGGTTTGTCAATTTTTTTTACCATCTTTTCATTTTCAAAGCGAAACCTATATCACAGGAGGAAAACAGAAACGTGAAGCAGTTTTATGGCATGAGCCAAAACGGAAGTTTGGAAGAGGCGGTCCGCGGGCTCCATAATCCTCAGTTTATTATGCTTCTTTCGAACGATACGCAGTTTGAAGAGCACGTGGCTGCCCTGGAGAAGCGTTATCCAGGTGTTCCCAGTATCGGATGCATCGGAATGAGTTATCGGACCAGTGTGGTGGAGCGCGGCGTGGGTGTGATTGCGTTTTCAGATGGGGTTAGCGCGGCTGCAAATGTGCTGGAGCAGGTGTCAACCATGCCTGTAAGGTATATCCGACGTTTGGAACAGGATATGCAGAAGGTGGGCGGTTCAGAACGGGATACAGTATGCATTGATTTTTGTGCAGGAAACGATGCCTGTGTATTGACCACGATTAATACAGTCCTGAGGAAGCGAGGTATTTCCCTGGTAGGTGGAACCGGCGATCAAGGGAAGGTAGCCGCTAACGGTAGGATCTATGAGGATGCGGTGGCCTATGCGCTGGTCAAGAACCAGAACGGGCGGGTGAAGACCTATAAGGAGAATATATATCACCAGATGGGGGATTACCGCTTCATTGCCTCCAATACGGATCGGGCCAATTACATATTAGGATCGTTGAACGGACAGCCGGCAAAACAGGTGTACCAGAATATTCTTCATGTGACGGATCAGGAAATTTTAACCCGCACTTTCCAGAATCCTTTTGGAAAGGTGAACGGGGACGATACCTGTATCATTTCCATTAAGGAGGTCAAAGGCAATGCATTGGCCTGCTTCCGCCAGGTAAACGATTCCGATGTGCTGATCCTGTTGGAGTTGGGTGATTATCAGGCCATCACCAAAGAGACGATCCAAAAGATCTGTCAGGAGTTCCCACATCGTTCCGCTGTTTTCTCGGTCAATTGCTTGTTCCGCTATAAACTATTCTCAGAACGGGGCTACATGCAGGCCTATCTGCAGGATATGGCGTCGTTAGGCAACCATGCCGGCTTTGTGGGGTATGGAGAACATTATAACAATCGATTTGTGAATCAGTCCATGACCTGTGTGGTATTTGAGTAAGGGAGGGGATACGGTATGTTATTTTGGGATAAATCGCGCAGAAAGCCGGATCAGATTCACGAAGAGCAGGATCTTTATCCTCTTTTGCATGTGGCGGGCGGCCTGAAGGAGTATCAGAAAGAATTGGTGCAGAAGGAGGTCGCTTCTCTCTCGGAGCTGGGCATGGTGGGGACTTCCTTTTCCGGTGTGATAAAAGAGGCGGATCATTTTCATGATAAGCTCCAGGATCTGGGGCAGTCCTTTTCCAATATCGACCAGACTGCGGAGCAGTTTACCCATGTTAGGAGCGAGATTGCCGAAAGCGTTTCCCAAGCGCAGGGCCAGATGGAGGATTTGGGAAAGGTTTCCGTACAGGTACAGAGCTCTTTTGATGAGATGTCTGAAACGTTCATCCATCTGCAAGCTGCCATAAAGGGGATCCAGCAGTGTATGGGTAAGATCGTATCCATAGCGGATCAGACGAACATTTTGGCGATCAATGCCTCCATAGAAGCTGCCAGGGCGGGGGTGGAAGGCAGAAGTTTTGCCGTGGTTGCGGAGCAGGTAAAACAGCTTGCCAGGGAAATCAAGGAATTGGCCGGAGAAGTGGACACCGGTGTCTGTGAAGTGGAAAACCGAGCTGGTGAGCTCAGCGGCAGTATCCAATCGGCCCAGCAGACTTTGAACCAGGGTGTGGATATCGTGGGTCAGACGGATGAAAGCTTCCGCAGGATAACGGCATCCGCTGAAGGGTCAGTTTCAGTACAGACACAGATTTCGGATGTGATTGAGGCATCTCAGAGAGATATGCAGATGATCTGTCAGTTTTTTGATCAGATCAAGGATCAATATCAGGAGGTTGTCAAGCATATCGACCGTGCCAGCCGTCTTGGCACCACCAAAAGCGCTATGTTCGAGGATATGGACAACATGGTTTCTCAGATTCCGCCCCTAATTAAAGAGATGAAATCCGGATTATGAGAAATTATAACAAGTTTGAATAGGAACACATCCAGTCTATTAAATCATTATACAATGGGCTGGATATATGACAGGCGTCAGTTTTTATATGGTCTGTGCAGAAAATGCACAGACCTGTTTAAACTGTTGGGAGAAATTTGAGTTTATTGATAGAAGGGAAAGAGCGCATGTATCGATTGATCAGGCAGGAGGGAAGAGCGAAAAGAGGGGAACTGACAACGGTCCACGGTACGATCCAGACGCCGGTGTTCATGAACGTGGGAACGGCTGCGGCCATAAAGGGCGCGGTATCTACGGAGGATTTGGAAGGCATTGGAACCCAGGTACAGCTTTCCAATACCTATCATCTGCACGTGCGCCCCGGCGATGAGGTGGTAAAGAAAATGGGCGGCCTACATCGGTTTATGTCCTGGAGGCGGCCGATTCTGACGGATTCGGGAGGGTTCCAGGTGTTTTCCCTTTCCTCCCTGCGCAGGATCCGGGAAGAGGGCGTCTATTTCCATTCCCATGTGGACGGTCGCAAGATTTTCATGGGGCCGGAGGAAAGCATGGGGATTCAGTCAAATCTGGCTTCCACCATTGCCATGGCCTTTGACGAATGTGCGCCCGCTAAGGCGGAAAGAGCCTATGTGGAGGCTTCTGTGGCCAGAACCACCCGGTGGCTAGCCAGGTGCAAGGAAGAGATGGGAAGGCTGAATTCCCTGGAGGATACCATCAACAGGCAGCAGCTTTTGTTCGGTATCAATCAGGGGGCTGTTTATACGGATATACGGATTGATCATGCCAAAAGAATCGCTGAGATGGAATTGGACGGATATGCGGTTGGCGGCCTGGCCGTGGGAGAAACCCACGAAGAGATGTACCATGTGTTGGAGGAGACGGTTCCTCATCTCCCCGCAGACAAGCCTACCTATCTGATGGGCGTGGGAACTCCGGCCAATATCCTGGAGGGTGTGGAGAGGGGAATCGATTTCTTCGACTGCGTTTATCCCTCCCGGAACGGGCGGCATGGCCACCTGTATACCAATCTGGGTAAGATCAATCTTTTCAATGCGAAATATGAGCTGGACGAGCGCCCTATCGAGGAAGGATGCTCTTGTCCTGCCTGCCGAAGATATTCCAGGGCCTATATCCGTCACCTTCTGAAGGCAAAGGAGATGCTTGGCATGAGGCTGTGTGTGCTGCATAACCTGTATTTCTATAATACCATGATGGAGGAAATCCGCGATGCCCTGGATGCGGGGCGCTTTGCGGCATACAAGAGGGAGAAGCTCGCCGGTATGGCGCAGGGGGAAGAATCATAAAGCGTCCTGGCGTCAAAAAGGAACGGCTCCGTTTTCACCTATGTATTCCATGGGAGAAACCGGAGCCGTTTGCGTGGATGAATCCGTACTATTTAATTTAATTTCCCGTTCCGGAATATCGCCTCACGCCCATGGTCCAGACCCCTGCGGCGATGACCAAAAGCAGGAGGGAGACGAGCGGCGACAGATATTGCCAAACAGGAATCCCTCCGGCGGTCTGACGGATGAAAAAGCCGATGGGCTCCTCTGAAAATTCCATTGGTATTTTTTTATGCAACAGGATTACGCTGGGATAATAGTTGATGAAAGCAACGGGAAGAAAACAGGTGACGAATACCTGGAAATACTTTCCGAAGATATTGACCGGATACTGCTGCATGAGAACCGTGAATCGTTCCGCGATATGCATGGCCGCGTTGGAGCGAGTGGTCCAGAAGCACAGGCTGGCTCCGATCCAGTTGATGGCAGCTTGGATCAGGGCGCCGGAGAGGACGCACAAGACGAAATAGAGCCAGGAAGAGGCTGGCCAGTAGAACCCTATCCGGTTCCTGGCGAGGAGAAAACCCAGAACGCCCACCAGGAAATCGCCCACGCCTGTATAACTAATATCCTTTCCCAGCAGCTGGAGAAAAGGGCTGACGGGACGAAGAAGGAAGGCGTCAAAGCTGCCGCCTACAATCATTTCTTCCAGATCAGACAAATGCCAGAAAAAGACGCCGTAGATTCCCCTGGAAAGCATCCAAAAGCTATAGAGAAACAGTAGATCCCAGATACCCCAGTCTCCTAAGGTATGAAAATTGTAGACGAGGATACCGATTAGGGATAGGTTTACCGTATTCAAAAGAAGGATGCTGACGATCCCTACAAGAAAATCGGCTTTATATTGCACTTTTCCCAGGATTGCCAGGCGCAGGAATTGACCGTAAAGACGGATATTTTTCATTCGGAGCCTCCCATTCTGTCTCTTTGGGCAACGCTTTTAGTCAACCTCCCTGGATCATGACCCTATCGAAAACGTAGCGCATCAGCAGACGGGATCCGCTCCACAGCAGGAGGATCCAGATCAGCTGAACACCCAACGCTTGCCATAGAGCTATGCCACGATAATTCCCGATATAGATCGATATGGGGATGGCATAGATGCATTGGAAGGGAAGCAGATGGCCGATCAATCCCAGAACGCCGGGAAAGATCCACAGAGGAACCATCTGTCCGGAGAAGAAACGCAAGACTGCATTGTAGCCCCAATTGATATTCTTAATACTCATGGTGACCATACCGAGCAGCCCCAGCATAAAATTCAGGAAAAAGCTGATGAGGATGGCCATAAAGAGACTGGACACAAAGCCGAACAGGCAGGACAAATCCGGTAACTGTAGGGAAAACAGGAAAAAGGCGGCAACGAGGGAAGGCAGAACCAAAAAGAGAAAACGTACCGCCAGACTTCCCATATTTTTTGCGAACATATAAAATTGGAAATCAAGAGGTTTCATCAGATCCATTTCAATGGCTCCCTTACGGATTTGTTCCATCATATACGACTGCGGCCCCCTGGCCGGGTGCAGGATGGATTCCAGGGCGACGCCCAGCACGGCATAGGAGATCATTTGGGGAAGGGAAACCCCTGTGACCGCAGGATTTGCCGCATACAACGCCCTCCACACATACCCTACGCTGTACATCATCAGAAAAGTATAGATAAAATTGAGCCAAAAGGAGACACGGTAAACGCTCAAGTCATAAAACTCATTGCGAAGAAAGGCCGCGCCCATCCGAAGGCTGATACCGTTATTTTTTCTCATACAGGTTTCTCACAATCGCTTCCAGTTGCGGTTCGATGACTTCGATATCGTGAATCGTATGCTGCTTTTCAATGGCTCCCAACAGCTCCATGGGAGTGGAGGCAAAACGGTCAAAGGAATACCACTTGCGGCATCCTTCGCTGCGTACTAGTGCAGCCCCCGGTACCGGGAAATCATCCACTGGCCCTTTGAACTCCACCATCAAGGAACGGGTGGAACCGAATCTGCGCACCATGTCGTCCAAGTTCCCGTCATACATCAGATGGCCGTCGTCGATTACAACGACCCTTGAACAGAGCTTTTCCATATCGGTCATGTCATGGGTGGTTAAAAGGATCGTCGTTCCTTTTTCCTGATTGACTTGAACGATAAAATCATGAAGATACTTTTTCGATACCACATCTACCCCAATGGTCGGTTCGTCCAAGAATAGAATCTTCGGATTATGCAGCAGGGCAGCGGCAATATCAGACTTAACGCGTTGCCCCAGGCTCATCTGCCTCACAGGCCGGTTTAGCACATCCTCAAGCCCCAGCATGGGAATATAACGTTCCAAATTGCGCTGGTATGTACAGGGATCGATCTGATAGATCTCCCGCAGCAGCCGATAACTTTCGATCAGAGGAACATCCCACCATAACTGAGTTTTCTGCCCGAATACCACACCGATCTGCCTGGCATTTTCCATGCGCCGCTCGAAGGGGTGGATGCCGTTGACCGTCACACGGCCGGAAGTGGGTTTTAAAATGCCGGAGAGCATTTTGATGGTGGTGGATTTCCCGGCGCCATTTTTTCCAATAAATCCGACGATTTCGCCTTCGTCCACGCGAAAACTCAGATCGTCCACGGCGCGGCGGACCGTATATCTGCCGGAAAAGAGATTCCGTACTGCGGCAAATTTGCCCTTTTCCTGGACAGGTATCTTGAATTCTTTTACCAAATGTTCGATTTCAATCATGTGCAACCTCGTTTCCCGATCCGTATACGGAGGTTTTATATCGGCGAAAAGCTGTGTTTTATCTTAGCATAATCCAGGGGGGGGGTTGTCAATAGCATGGGAATTATTTTCGCTGCTGGGTTGCCATCCGTAACGGTTTAGATTGGCTGATGGGAGGCGCCTATCCTTCCCTGTATTGTAGAAAGAAAGTCTAACCAGCGGCGACAATCGCATATAATATGCAAAAGATGACAGGGGATATCATGCAATTATCAGCTTTACGGGATCAGGGAACCGAAACCATCAGCACCAAATCGAATCGGAAGAAAGCGAGGATTAGAGGATGAAACAGTACGAGGGCATCGATATTTCCGCGCATAATGGGAATGTCAACATAAAAAGGGTCAGGGATGCAGGATATAAAAGAGTCATCATCCGCGCCGGATACGGAAAAAACAATGTGGATGAAAAATTTGTTTCCAATGCACAGGCATGTGTGAACCTATCAGAACCGGCCGGGATTTATTGGTTTTCGTACGCGTTCAATGAGGAAATGGCAGCTGATGAAGCTGTTTACGCAGTGGCACAGGCGCAAAAGTACTGGAGTAAATGTCCGATTGCATTTGATCTGGAATATGACACCATCAGTTATGCGAGGAAAAGAGGAGTGAGCATTGGAAAAGTCCAAGCAACGGCTTTCGCAATCGCATTCCTGAAGGTTGTTATTTCCGCCGGATATATTCCTTTGCTATATGCAAATAGGGAATACATACGAAATTATTTTGATATCCCAATCATAGAAGAGGCGTTGGGGCAGCACATACATATCTGGTATGCGCGTTATACAAAGAGCATTTCTGCAGAAGAAAAAAAGAAATGCGATATCTGGCAAAAGACGAGTACAGGAAGGGTGGATGGAGTAAACGGTAACGTGGACATAAACGAGTTCTATACGGATTTTGATACGGTTCTTTCACCGATTGCTGAAGAAAATAAAACTGTGAGCAACATAAATATTTTAAAGTTTCAAAGAGCGGCAAATCTGGATGGTTATACGGATCAAGAGGGGAACCGATTAAAAGAAGACGGTATAGACGGACTGAAAACACAATTCGTTAGAAAAAAAGTAAATTTGAAGATCTTCTACAGTCAGAAAGGGAACCATGTATTCAGCAAAGGCGCACTGGTAGAGCATTGGCAGGTACGGCTTTCGGAAATGGGATATAAAGTGCATGTTGACGGCCAATATGGGCCAAATACGAAACAAAAGACAATAGAAATGCAAAAAGATTATGAATTAGTGGCAGACGGCGTGGCAGGTTACAATACGCTTTCCATCTCATTTTATCACTAAGAGAAAGCTTCAGAACTCCTTTTCACGCCTCTGTTAGGATATTCCCCAAAGACAATCATCCCAGGATGGTGCGGCGCAGCGCACCGTCCTGGGATGATTGTCTTTGGGAGTATCCTGGTAGAGGAATGAAATATAATTCTGAAGACAAAAAATTCCACAGATCGGCGGAAAAGGGCTTGCCCTGCAGCCATTTATAGGGTATGATGATCTATAGCGTGTTTGGAGATGCGTTTCCGCAGCCTGTTCGCCCCGGTTTCTATCACATGCTGCAGGACGTAATTGACAAACAGGAAGTAAGGCGGCTGGAAAGCCCGGCCATTCAATTTAGATACGCAAGCCGTTTGAGGCGGCAGAATGAGAGGAAAACAGAATGGGCATATTAGCAAATGAAGCGGCAATGGGAGGTCCCGGCGGCATCGTTGTGATTTTGATGTACGTTGTTATTTTTGGAGGCTTTTTTTATTTTGCCATGTACCGCCCCCAGAAGAAAGAGCAGAAGAGGATGAACGCCATGCTTTCGTCTCTGGAGATTGGGGATAGTATCCTGACGAACAGCGGATTTTATGGTATGGTGATCGATATTACGGATGATACGGTCATTGTGGAATTTGGAAATAATAAGAATTGCCGTATTCCCATGCAGAAATCCGCCATTGCGCAGGTGGAAAAGCCGGATGCGGAATGATTGCCTGCATAGGGACAGGCCGGAACGGGAAACCGGGAGCCCTTGTGTCAAAGGAATAAATATTCATCGGAGATATAGTAGCATATATTTCTATTACGTGAAGTTATTTCAGCCATATCGAAAGGATATGGCTGATTTTGTTTTTTGACGGTCTTTTCCTGTTGAAAATCTGCACTTTTTAGGCTATGATAAAAAAGATAATCGTATCGGTCCGGCCTAACGGGCTGATGCGGGGAAGTCCCATGGATCGGGCATGGGGCAGCAGGCCGGGCTATGGGTGAAGGAACGATTTCATCTGCGTCCGGTTTTGCCATAGGCAGCCTTGTCGGATGGGCTGTCACCCCAAAAAGGCTGAAAGAAGAATCTTTTAACCTCTCTGGGTTTATCTGCGCCAAGGCGTGCAGATGGGGATAAGATTTAAGAAGGAGGTTTTCAACCGCCTTGATTGAAGCGTAGGCTGCACGCAGTTGGGGACAAAAATAAAAAGAAATGAGGTAGAAAACGGATCATGGTATTACATATTGGATGTATTCCGGGTGATGGGATCGGCCCGGAAATCGTAAGGGAAACCAGAAAAGTGTTGGATCGGGTAGCAGCGAAGTATGGGCACGAAATAGAGTATTCAGAAATCCTGCTGGGGGGAGCTTCCATTGATGTGCATGGGATTCCGTTGACCCAGGAGGCTATAGAAGCCGCGAAGGGGAGCGATGCGGTGCTGATGGGCTCCATCGGCGGGGATGCCGCCACTTCACCCTGGTATCAGCTTCCGCCGGATAAGCGTCCGGAGGCAGGGCTTTTGGCCATTAGGAAAGCGCTGGGGCTGTTTGCAAACCTTCGTCCGGCGCTCCTCTATCAGGAACTGGCTGGAGCATGTCCATTAAAGGAGGAGATCAGCAGAGCAGGATTTGATATGTTGATCATGCGGGAACTGACGGGCGGGCTATATTTCGGAGAGCGCAGGACCACGGTGGAGAACGGGATGCGGACTGCGGTGGATACGCTCACTTATAATGAAGAAGAGATTCGCCGGATCGCGGTGAAAGCCTTTGACATTGCCAGAAAGCGCAGAAATAGGGTGACCAGCGTGGATAAGGCAAACGTATTGGATTCCTCCAGGCTTTGGCGCGATGTGGTGAACCATGTGGCGAAGGAGTATCCGGATGTGGAGCTTTCCCATATGCTGGTGGATAATTGTGCCATGCAGCTGGTGAAGGATCCGGCTCAGTTTGACGTGATCCTCACGGAGAACATGTTTGGAGACATCCTTTCGGACGAGGCGAGCATGGTGACGGGATCCATCGGAATGCTCGCCAGCGCCAGTCTGAACGATACGAAGTTCGGCCTGTATGAGCCCAGCCACGGCAGCGCGCCGGATATCGCGGGCAAGGATATAGCCAATCCCATTGCGACGGTGCTCAGCGCATCCATGATGCTGCGTTACAGCTTTGATCTGGATCGGGAAGCGGATGCCATGGAATCTGCCGTACAGCAGGTATTGAAGGACGGATATCGCACCGGAGACATCATGTCTGCAGGTTGCAGACAGGTGGGCTGTACCGAGATGGGTGATCTGCTGGCGGAACGGATATAGACGCGTTGTCCATATAGGAATGAAACGAGGAGGAAAAGGATATGAGAAGTGATTCTGTAAAAACAGGGGTACAGCAGGCTCCCCATAGAAGCCTGTTCAATGCGCTGGGTATTACTGAAGAGGAGAGACAACGTCCCCTGATCGGGATTGTGAGTTCTTATAATGAGATCGTACCGGGACATATGAACCTGGATAAGATTGTGGAGGCCGTGAAGATGGGAGTGGCTATGGCGGGCGGCACGCCCATCGTGTTTCCTGCCATCGCGGTATGTGACGGGATCGCCATGGGACACATCGGCATGAAATATTCTCTGGTTACGAGGGATCTGATCTGTGACAGCACGGAGTGTATGGCCACGGCCCATGGTTTTGACGGCCTGGTGATGATCCCCAACTGTGATAAAAATGTACCGGGCCTTCTGATGGCTGCGGCCCGGGTCAATATTCCCACTATTTTCGTATCCGGCGGCCCCATGCTGGCCGGGCACGTTTGCGGCCATAAGACCAGCCTTTCTTCCATGTTTGAGGCGGTGGGGAGCGTGGCTGCGGGAACCATGAGCATGGAGCAGCTGGAAGAATTTGAAGAGAAGGCCTGCCCCACCTGCGGTTCCTGTTCCGGCATGTACACGGCCAATTCCATGAATTGTTTAACGGAAGCCCTGGGCATGGGACTGAAGGGGAACGGCACCATTCCGGCAGTCTATTCCGAGCGCATCCGTCTGGCGAAACATGCGGGTATGAAAATCATGGAGCTGGTGGAAAGAGACATTAAGCCTCGGGACATCATGACCGAAAAGGCATTCCTGAACGCGCTGACCATGGATATGGCCCTGGGATGTTCTACCAATTCCATGCTGCATCTGCCCGCCATCGCCCATGAGGCCGGCGTGGAGTTGAATATGGAGATCGCGAACGAACTTTCCGCCAAGACGCCCAATTTGTGCCATCTGGCTCCGGCAGGCCCCACCTACATGGAGGATCTCAACGAGGCCGGCGGCGTTTATGCGGTCATGAACGAACTGAATAAGAAGAATCTGTTATATACGGATCTGATTACCGTATCGGGCAAAACGGTGGCGGAGAATATGGAAGGGTGCGTGAACAAGGACATTTCTGTGATCCGTCCCGTGGAAAATCCTTACTCAGCTACGGGAGGAATCGCCGTATTGAAGGGCAATCTGGCGCCGGAGACGGCAGTGGTGAAACGCTCTGCTGTGGTCCCTGAGATGATGGTGCACGAAGGCCCTGCCCGGGTATTTGACTGTGAGGAGGATGCCATCGACGCCATCAAGGGCGGAAAGATCGTCCCCGGCGACGTGGTGGTGATCCGTTACGAAGGCCCCAAAGGCGGGCCGGGAATGCGGGAGATGCTCAATCCCACATCTGCCATCGCGGGAATGGGTATGGGCTCCACGGTGGCCCTGATCACGGATGGCCGTTTCAGCGGTGCATCCAGGGGGGCATCCATCGGGCACGTATGCCCGGAAGCAGCACAGGGCGGCCCCATCGCGCTGGTGGAGGAAGGGGATATCATCAGCATCAATATCCCGGAAAACCGTCTGGATATGAAGGTATCCGAGGAAGAGCTGGAAAAAAGGCGCGCGAACTGGCAGCCCAGACAGCCCAGGGTAACCACAGGCTATCTGGCCAGATATGAAAAGATGGTAACCAGCGCCAACAGGGGCGCTGTACTGGAGATCAAATAATAAAGAACAGGGCCGAAAAGTGCCGTATGTATCGGCCTTTGGACTCGATGCCGCCGGTGCGGCAGAAATGAGAGGGAACATGCAGCTTACAGGAGCAGAAATCATTGTAGAATGTCTGAAAGAACAGGGCGTGGATACGGTGTTCGGTTATCCGGGCGGGACGATCCTGAACGTATACGATGCTCTGTACAAGCATCAGGATGAGATCTTCCACGTGCTCACCTCCCATGAACAGGGGGCGGCGCATGCGGCGGACGGATATGCCAGAGCTACCGGGAAAGTGGGGGTCTGTATGGCCACCAGCGGCCCTGGGGCCACCAATTTGGTGACGGGAATCGCCACCGCCTATATGGACTCGATCCCTGTGGTGGCCATCACCGCCAATGTGACCCTTCCTGCGTTGGGGAAGGATTCTTTCCAGGAAGTGGATATCGCAGGCGTGACCATGCCGATCACAAAGCATGGCTATATCGTTAAGGACATCAGTATCTTAGCGGATACGTTGCGCAGGGCGTTTCAAATCGCGGTATCCGACCGGCCCGGTCCCGTCTTGGTGGACGTGACCAAGGACGTGACGGCAGCAATATACGAATATATCCCCAAAACGCCGGAAGCGCCGGTACATGAGAAGAAATATGACAGCGAGGAACTGGAAGATGCGCTGGAACTGCTGGAAAATGCCCAAAAACCTTTTATTTTCGTGGGAGGCGGAGCGGTTCTTTCCGGAGCGGCAGGCCAGGTGAAGGAGTTTGCCGCCAAACTGAATGCGCCGGTCTGCGATTCCCTGATGGGAAAAGGAGCCTTTGACGGAAACCATCCGCTCTATACGGGTATGATCGGCATGCACGGCACGAAGACCTCCAATCTGGGCGTGAGCGAATGCGACCTTCTGGTGGCTTTGGGAGCCCGGTTTTCCGACCGGGTGGTTGGGAATGCGAAGAAATTCGCATCCCAGGCGAAAATTCTGCACATCGATATCGATGCTGCCGAAATCAATAAGAATATCAAGGCTGACGTGGCCCTGGTGGGTGATTTAAAAGACGTGCTGGAGGACATCAACAAAAGGCTTGCGCAGAAGTCACATCCGGAGTGGACACAGCATATCATTGAAATGAAAAAACGCTATCCCCTTTCCTATGACGGGCAGAATCTGAGTTGCCCCTATGTGATTCAGGAGCTTGATCGGATTACAAATGGGCAGGCCGTGATCACCACGGATGTGGGCCAGCATCAGATGTGGGCTGCCCAGTACTATCATTATACGGTTCCCCGCACCTTTCTTTCCTCCGGGGGACTAGGGACGATGGGATACGGACTGGGCGCTTGTATCGGCGCCAGAATGGGAAAGCAGGATAAGATCTGCGTGAACATCGCAGGAGACGGATGCTTTCGTATGAACATGAACGAATTGGCCACGGCCAGCCGATACAACATCCCGATCATCCAGATCGTGATGAATAACCATGTGCTCGGCATGGTGCGCCAGTGGCAGACCCTATTCTATGACCACAGATATTCCCAGACCGTGCTGGAGGACAAGGTGGATTTCTGTAAGGTGGCGGAAGGGCTGGGTTGCATGGCCATCCGGGTTACCCAGAAAGAAGAGGTGGCTCCGGCCATTGAGAAGGCCATAGCGGCGGATGCTCCGGTGCTGATTGAGTGCGTGATCTGCGAAGACGATAAGGTCTTTCCCATGGTATCGCCGGGAGGCGCCATCAGCGAAGTGTTCGACGGGGATGATTTAGCCAGAAGGCAGGCATAGCCAAGTTCCTTCCAGCAGGGCCGGAGAAAGACGATTTAGGGCAGCCAGCATGAAAATTTAACAATGCAGTTGACTAAAGTGACCGGAATGTGTAGAATAGACGATATGTAAAAAAAGAGTGCCGCCATTGCGGCAGGATGGGAGGAAATGTGGCTAGAGTATACAATTTTTCAGCAGGCCCGGCGGTATTGCCAGAAGAGGTTCTGCGGGAAGCAGCGGAAGAAATGCTGGATTACCGCGGCAGTGGGATGTCCGTTATGGAGATGAGTCATCGTTCCAAGACTTATCAGGGTATCCTGGATGAGGCGGAAGCCGATCTTCGGGAACTGGTGGGGATTCCGAATGATTACAGCGTGCTCTTTTTGCAGGGCGGGGCGAGCCAGCAGTTCGCAATGATCCCCATGAACCTGATGAAGAATCGGGTGGCCGACTATATTGTGACCGGACAGTGGGCGAAAAAGGCCTGGCAGGAAGCCTCTAAATATGGTAAGGCCAATAAAATCGCTTCTTCGGAGGATCAGACCTTTTCCTACATACCAGATTGCAGCGACCTTCCCGTTTCTGCGGATGCGGATTATGTATATATCTGTGAAAATAATACGATTTACGGCACGAAGTTCAAGACGCTGCCCGATACCAAGGGGAAAAACCTGGTGGCGGATGTGTCCTCCTGTTTCCTTTCCGAGCCGGTAGATATTACTAAATATGGTTTGATGTATGGCGGCGTGCAGAAGAATATCGGGCCGGCGGGCGTGGTGATCGTCATTATCCGCAAGGATTTGATCACAGAAGACGTACTGCCTGGAACGCCCACCATGCTGCGCTATCAGATCCATGCGGATTCGGGTTCCCTTTACAATACCCCTCCTGCGTATGGAATCTATATCTGCGGAAAAGTTTTCAAGTGGATTAAGAAAATGGGCGGCCTTTCCGCTATGAAGGAGCATAACGAAAAGAAAGCGGCGATTCTGTATAATTATCTGGACGAAAGCAGGCTGTTTCGGGGGACCGTGCGCAGGGAAGACCGTTCTTTGATGAACGTACCTTTCGTCACGGGAAGCGAGGAGCTGGACGTCGCTTTTGTCAAGGCAGCGAAGGAAGCGGGCTTTGAGAATCTGAAAGGACACAGGAGCGTGGGCGGTATGCGTGCCAGCATCTATAACGCGATGCCTGTAGTGGGCGTGGAAAAGCTGGTGGCTTTCATGAGAGAATTTGAAGCGCAGACTCTTTGAATGGACGGCCGAAGCGGATGAGGAGCGAATATTATGTTTAAATATCTATGTTTGAATCCAATCTCCAAAGTGGGATTGGAGGGCTTTACCGAAAAGTATGGGAAAACGGAAGAACTCAATGAAGCGGACGGCATTCTGGTACGCAGTGCTTCCATGCACGACATAAAGCTTCCTGCAAACCTGCTGGCGGTGGCCAGAGCCGGAGCAGGCGTGAACAACATTCCGTTGGAAGAGTGCGCTTCCAAAGGAATCGTGGTATTCAATACGCCTGGTGCGAACGCCAACGGCGTCAAGGAAATGGTGATCGCGGGCATGCTGCTGGCAAGCCGGGATATTGTGGGCGGTATCCAGTGGGTGAAGGAAAACTGCGATATGCCGGATATTGGGAAAGCTGCAGAAAAGGCGAAAAAGAATTTTGCGGGAACAGAAATCGGGGGTAAGAAGTTAGGCGTTATCGGCTTGGGCGCCATTGGCGTGAAGGTGGCCAACACCGCTGTGAATATGGGGATGGAAGTCTATGGATACGACCCCTTTGTATCCGTGGCCGCCGCTTGGAACTTGAGCCGTCACGTGAAGCATGTGTTAAATGTGGATGAGATTTATTCGGAGTGTGATATCATCACCATCCATGTGCCGCTGATGGATTCCACCAGGGGTATGGTGAGCGAAGCCGCCATCTGTAAGATGAAGGACGGAGTGATCTTGCTCAACTTTGCCAGGGATCTCCTTGTGGAAGAACAGGCCGTCTTAACGGCGATCAAGGAAGGGAAGATTCGCAGGTACGTGACGGATTTTGCGAATGCCACGGTGGCAGGCCAGGAAGGCTGCATCGTGTTACCCCATCTGGGCGCTTCCACGGAGGAATCCGAGGACAATTGTGCCGTTATGGCGGTGCAGGAGCTAATGGATTATCTGGAGAACGGGAATATTAAGAACAGCGTGAATTTCCCTTCCTGTGACATGGGCGTCTGTAGCCAGGCGGGTAGGATCTCTATTTTCCATAAAAATGTGGCCAACATGATCACCAAATTCACCGCACTTTTCGGCGATATGGGGATCAATATTTCCGACATGACCAACAAATCCAGGGGCGAGGTGGCCTATACCATGATGGATGTGGAAGAGCAGCCCCGGGAAGAGATTATAGAGAAGCTCCGCCAGATCCCCGGTGTATTCCGGGTGCGTGTCATCAAATAGCCTGGACGGGCAAAAAGAGACTGTTGCAAAAATGGCAGTTTGGACAATAGAGCGCATGATTATCATGGATGTCTAGCGATCTATTGCGGTACTGTCAAATTGCAGCAGTCTCTTTTTTATCACCGGCAATTCTCCGCTAACAGCCGGCTTCCTGGGCTAAATTGCCACACTTTGTGCCATATATGACACAGCTTTTCGGACTATTTCACCGGTCTGTAGAATCATGGCAAAATCTGGTATAAAATGTTACTACAGTTGTGTGGAAAAAGCGAAGGCAGTCTGGAAAACTGTGATAGACTACACGGAAAGAAGGTTGGAAAATTTTGGTGTGGCGGTGTGCGAAAAATGGCGGATTATGTGGTAATCATGCGCGGGCTGCGTGAAGATAACGATGTAAAACAGAGAGAAGTTGCAGATTTTCTGAATATTGACCAGAGGGTCTATTCACGATATGAACGTGGACAGAATGCTATGCCGGTTCGATACCTTCCTCTTCTATGTGATTATTATAATGTATCAGCCGACTATCTTCTGGGACGAACAAAAGAAAAGAACTATCCAGGAGCTGACAGGAACCGAAAATTGGGGCGAATCAGGAAAGAAAAATAAAAAGCGCTTTTCGTAAGAACCATAAACCAAAAGCCCTGCCGTTTGAGTCGGCCGGGCTTTTGATATGCGCAGGGGCGCGTGAAGTGCCTGCATACGTCGTATGGCCTGTGCAGTGAGAGCATCTCTTCTACCCGAACGGAGGGATTGCGGATTGTTACTCTGTCGGCGTAAGGCGGCTGATATCGGAATCGATCATCATAGAATAATTGGTATAGTATACGACGAACCCTGGCTTTCCACCGCCGGGTTTTTTTACGTTCTTCTTTTCTGTGTAATCGATCTCCACCTTTTCCAGCCCCCGCCCCTTAGAATAGTGCGCTGCCAGCCTGGCCGCATCTTCAAAGGCGCTGACGGGCGGCTCTTCACCCTTGGACTTCAGCACCACATGGGAGCCGGGGATTCCCTTGGCATGGAACCACCAGTCATTGCCGGAAGCGAAGCGAAAGGTGAGCTCCTCGTTTTGATAGTTATTTTTCCCCACATAGATATCATAGCCGTCAGGGCTGGTATAGTGGAAGGGACGACTGGTGATTTTGGCTTTTTTCGTGCCGCCTTTTCTACGGATGTAGCCGCTTTCAATGAGTTCCTCCCGAATTTGGATGAGATCCTCTTCCTTTTGGGCAATATCCAGAGAATTGACGATGGATTCCAAATGAAGGATTTCGGCCTTTGTGTCCTGGGTAAGCTGGGAAAGGGCTTCAAACGTCCTTTTTTGTTTATTATATTTCTCAAAATATTTTTTTGCATTTTCCCCGGGAGTAAGCAGGGGATCCAACGGGATGGTGACGGTCTCGTCCGTATAATAATTCAAAGCTTCCATAGAACGCGCTCCGGGTGAAACGCCGTATCCATAGGTATTCAGCAGTTCTCCATAGATCCGATATTTGTCCCTTTTCTCCGTATCCCGCATTTGTTTGATCTGAAGATCGTATTTTTTGACATTCCGTTCCAATGCAGTGGAAACAATACGGCGCAGATCGGCAGAACGCTGACGAATTCTGGTGAGAATATTTTTCTCCGCATAATAATCCTCCAGGAGGATGGAAATGGAACCATAGGGTTTCCTACGCTTCTCAGGGTAGGAAGTGAGAGGTAAGGCCGCGTATTCTGCCGGTACGAAGGCGTTTCCGGCGGATTCATAGACGATGCAAGGGTTAAAAAGCCCTGTCCGAACCGCATCCATCAAACCGCTAAAGGCCTGAAAAAGTGTCTGACGCTGTGCTTCCCCAAGGGCCGCTGTAGACAGGCCGGAATCGATTCCGGCACGATAACAAATTTCATGGGCGATGGCAGGAGAAAGTCCCGTGAAAGAGGAATAGAGCGCCTTAAAACAGGGCTGGCCCCCGGAAAAAACGCGCTGCATGAAATCCTCACCCGTAACCTCCAAAGGATTGAGCTTATCCTGGATGGAGGGGATGAAATATTCTTTCCCGGGAAGCACCTCACGTACGGAACTCACTAGACCGGAAATGTGTTTAATGGAATCGATGATGACGCCTGATGCATCACAGAAAATAATATTGCTGTGCTTTCCCATCAGTTCTACGATCAGCATCTTACGGCACAGATCCCCCATTTCGTCCAAATGCTCGATCTCGAAATTCAGAATCCGTTCCATGCCCGGCTGAGTGATATGAATAATCTTGCCGTTCTGGATGTGCTTACGCAGAAGCATGCAGAAATTGGGCGCGGTCATCGGGCTGGGCTTGTTTTTATCCGTCAGGTAGACGAGGGGCAGGGACGCGGAGGCGGAAAGCGTAATCCGGTGCTGCCCGCCGTTATTCTTTATGGTGATAAGCAGTTCGTCCGGCTCCGGCTGAGCGATCTTATAGATACGGCCTCCCGTGAGGCGTTCGGACAGTTCCTGCCGTATACTTGCTATAGTAATTCCGTCAAAAGCCATATTCACAACCTTTCCGCAGGGGATTCTGCCGGCCGTACATTCGCTGTGAGCCGGGAATGGTGCCCTGTCCTGGGGATTTTACGATGCGAATTCATCATACCATACGGGAAGGAGAGCGGCAAGGGGCTGTCGGAGCTCTTGGGGTGGGGGAGATTGCGAAAGGGGACGCTGGGAAGGAGGCAGGGACGTATCGGGCACAGGGCGCTCTGGCACGGATGGCTTCTTGTTTGGGAAAACATCTGAGACTTTGGTGTAGCATCTTAGAGAAGGCGAAACCCGCTTCATCTCGTAGGGGGCGTTGTCTGACGAGCGCAGCGAGGAGTTTAGCCCCCTACGAGATGTCCGAAGCGGGGGCCGCCTCCTCTTAGATGCTACCCAAAGTCGAAGTGGTTTTCCCAAACAAGAAGCCATCCGTGCCAGAGCGCCCTGTGCCCGATACGTCTCTGCCTCTCGTTCCAGCCCGCCTCCATATTTCCCTATGGGCCGGGATTGACAGCGCTGTAGTCAGAATGTATACTTAAAAATAGAGATTTTATGACTGCCCGCGATTCCATGTGCTTCCTTTCGGAAAAGCAGCGTGAACCCGGCAGCCTTTTTTGTATATCGGATAGAGATAAAGGAGAAGCCGTCATAGGGGCGGCAGAATTGGAGGAAGGATGGCTGATATAAGGCCGTTTTTGGCTTATAGGCCTGCAAAAGGTCTGGAGGAGCAGGTCGCGGCGCTGCCCTATGATGTTTATAGCAGCGAAGAAGCAAGGAAAGAGGTGGTAAGGCATCCGCTCTCTTTTCTAGCCATTGACAGGGCTGAAACGCAGCTTGAGGAGACGGCGGATCCCCATGGGGAAGCGGTATATAAGAAAGCGGCCGCCCTTCTGGCAGATCGGGTGAGAGACGGCGTTTTTATTCGGGATGAGGCTCCTTCTTATTATATTTATGAGCTGGAAATGCAGGGACGCAGACAGACTGGGATTGTGGGCTGCGCCCGCGTGGAAGATTATCTGCAGGGTGTGATCAGGAAACATGAGAATACCAGGCAGGACAAGGAGGAGGACAGGGTACGCCATATAGAGGCGTGCGCTGCCCAGACTGGGCCCATTTTTTTAGCCTATCGCGCACGGGCTAGGATCCATGAGATAATAGCCCGGTACCGGGAAGAAAAGCCGGTCTGCGATTTCGTCACTCCGGATGGAGTGGTTCATCGGGTATGGGTGATCAGCGAGGAAGCTGACATCGTCTGCCTGCGGGAGGAATTTGCCCTGGTGCCAGCGGTCTATATAGCGGACGGGCATCATCGTTGTGCCTCAGCGGTCCGAGTGGCTCTGGCGCGCCGTTTTGGAGAGGCGGGCGGCCTGGATGAGGAGGCCTGTGAGGGGATTTTATCCGTACTTTTTCCGGATGAGGAATTGTTGATCATGGCCTATGATCGTGTGGTCAAGGATTTGGGCGGCCTGACGGAACAGGAATTTTTAAATAGGGTTGGACAGTCTTTTCAGGTGGAGACAATGGATGAAGCGTTCCGGCCGGAAAAAAGAGGTACATTTGGAATGTATCTGTCAGGTAAATGGTATCGTCTGAGTTGGAGAGAAGGGATTCCTTTGGATGGCCTTTCAGTGGTGGAGGCCTTGGATGTGTCGATCCTGCAGCGAAATCTGCTGGATCCGATTTTAGGGATCCAAGATCCGAAAACGGATCAGCGGATAGATTTTGTAGGTGGGATCAGGGGCCTTGGAGAGCTGGAGCGCAGGTGCCATGAAGACTGTGTTGTTGCTTTTTCTTTGTATCCCACATCCATTGAGGAGTTGTTTGCTGTGGCAGACGCAGGGTTGCTGATGCCGCCGAAGTCCACATGGTTTGAACCGAAACTGCGAAGCGGCCTTTTTCTTCACAGCCTGTTGCAGCCGGACGGTTTTTGCGGATAGACAGGACGCAGGCATGGGTAAAGGACCTGCCTGCACCGATGAAGGCAATATGGATGATAGATTGGCATTAGTATCGCAAGCTATGTCTGCGACATGCGGAGGGTTACTTTATTGGCGGCATATCGCACGCATAGCCTTCAATATGCAGAGGGTATAAGCATAAAAAGAAAGGGGAAAGGCTATGAAAGAAAAGCTGTACAAGCTGATGAACTGGCCGGAGATCGAGGCAGTGATCTATTCGGAGGAGGATAACCCGCACAGGCTTCTCGGCCCCCATACGGCGGGAAATTCCACCTTGTTTCAGGTTTTCATGCCGGGGGCGGAAAAGGTAGATCTGCTCTTGAAGGAGACAGGGAAAACGGTTGAAATGGAGCTGGCGGACGAAGCCGGTTATTTCGCTGCCCTCATCCCGGGAAAAGAAACGCCGGATTATGCTTATCGCGTCACCTGGCCGGAGGGAGTGGAAGAGGAGATGGGGGATCCCTATCGTTTTACTCCCATCATCACGGAAAAAGACACCGAATTGTTTGCCGCGGGGATTCATTACGAGGCATATCGGATGCTCGGCGCCCACGTGTGCAGCGTGGATGGGGTGAGGGGCGTGCACTTTGCGGTGTGGGCGCCTAATGCCCTTAGAGTGAGCGTGGTGGGCGATTTCAACCGCTGGGACGGACGTGTGCATCAGATGCGCAGGCTATGGGATTCCGGTATTTTTGAACTCTTTATTCCAGGCAGCCTGGAAGGGCAGAACTATAAATATGAATTGAAAACAAAGGGCGGGCTCACTTACCTTAAAGCGGATCCCTATGCCTTCGGCCAGCAGCTGCGGCCGGATACGGCATCCGTGATCAGGGATATTACAGGATTTGAATGGGAGGACGAAGAATGGCTGGCGAAACGGGAAAAGGCGGATTATACCTGCGAACCCGTGAATGTATATGAACTCTATTTGGGCTCTTTCAAACGCCCGGAGGACGAGCGGGCCTATTGCAATTATCGGGAGCTGGCTCCTGCCGTTGCCGCTTATGTGAAAGAGATGGGATACACCCATATCGAGCTCATGCCGGTGATGGAGCATCCCTTTGATGGTTCCTGGGGCTACCAGGTGATCGGTTATTATGCGCCTACGGCCAGATATGGAACGCCGGAGGATTTCATGTATTTCATGAATGAAATGCATAAGGCTGGGATCGGTGTAATCCTGGATTGGGTGCCTGCCCATTTCCCCAGGGATACCCAAGGACTTTCCTCTTTTGATGGGACATGCCTGTATGAGCATCTGGATCCGCGTCAGGGCAGCCATCCTCATTGGGGCACGTTGATCTATAATTACGGCAGACCGCAGGTATCCAATTATCTGATCGCCAACGCCCTGTTTTGGATCGAACAATACCACGCTGACGGAATCCGTATGGATGCGGTGGCGTCTATGCTTTACCTGGATTATGGAAAACAGGATGGGGAATGGGTGGCAAATATCTATGGCGGGAACCAGAACCTGGAGGCCATGGAATTCCTGAAGCATGTGAACAGCATGATCCACAAACGGAATAAGGGCGTTCTTTCCATTGCGGAGGAATCCACCGCATGGCCCATGGTGACGGGCTGCCTGGAAGAGGGCGGACTCGGTTTTGATATGAAATGGAATATGGGATGGATGAACGATTTCCTGAGCTATATCAGGCAGGATCCCTATTTCCGTTCCGGCTGCCACAATGCGCTCACCTTTAGCATGATCTATACTTACAGCGAGCAGTTTATGCTGGTGCTTTCCCACGACGAGGTGGTGCATGGGAAGGCGTCTATGATCGGAAAGATGCCGGGCAGCAGGGAAGAGCAGTTTGCCAACCTGAAGGCCAGCTACGGGTATATGATGTGCCATCCTGGTAAAAAGCTCCTTTTCATGGGCCAGGATATTGGAGAATATGACGAGTGGAACGAGGAACGCGAGGTGGAATGGGGCCTTACGGAGCATACGGAGCATAAGGGCCTCCAGGAATTTGTTAAAGCATTAAACCACCTCTATCGGGAACAGCCGGCCCTTTATCTGAAGGATACCAGCTGGGACGGTTTTGAATGGATCGACTGCATCAGCGCCAACGACTGCTCCATTACCTTTGTCCGTAAAACGGGGAAAACGGAAGAAATGCTCCTGGTGGTCTTAAACTTCGCGAATGTGGCGCGGGAAAATCACCAGATTGGCGTACCCTTCGACGGAAAATACAAAGAAATTCTGAATTCGGATGAAGAGCGTTTCGGCGGCCAGGGAAGAGTGAATCCCAGAGTCAAGACAGCGCGGAATGAGGCATGGGACGGTAGGGATTATTCCATTAAAATCATGCAGGCCCCCCTTAGCGTGAGCATTTTCTCCTATCAGCCCTATACAAAGGAAGAGTTAAAGGAAATCGCCAGAAAACAGGCGGAGAAAGAAAAGAAGGCGAAAGAAGCGGCCAGAAAGAAAAAAGGGGCTAAAACGACAGGAAAGAAAAAGGCGGCTCCCAAGACCTTGAAAGAAGAATTGGCGGACAAGGTATTTAAGACAGATGCCCTGATCTCGGAGAAAGGGGAGTATGAGAAGCCTGTGAAGGTAGTGAAACAGCGAAAAAGGACGATGGAATGAGAGAACTGATTCACTTTTACAATGATCCGTGCCTCTGGGCCTTGGCCAGTGATACGACGCAGCCCCAGGAATTGTTCTTGGGGGAACAGCTTTTGCGGGCTGCGCCCAAGTCCTTGCTGGATCTACTCATTCGGGTGGTTTTCTGTATCGTCTTTTTCCTGATCGGGGCCAGGATCATTGCTCTTTTGCGAAGGCTCACCCGGAACGCATTGGCAAGAGCCAATGCCAGCCAGGAAGTGAAGCAGTTTTTGGATTCGGCGGTGAAGGTGGGCCTGTACGCGTTTCTGATCTTCCAGCTCGCCATCCGTCTGGGAATTGACGCTACCACCATAGCCACCGTGCTCGGTACGGCCACAGCCACGTTGGGCCTAGCCTTCCAGGGCAGCCTGAAAAACTGCATCGGCGGGATCATGATTATGCTTTTGCATCCGTTCCGGGTGGGGGATTATATCGTGGAATCCGCCTTTGGAAACGAGGGTTCGGTAACGGAAATTACGATTTTCTATACCAGGCTGGCCACGGTGGACAATAAGATTATCCTGCTGCCCAATGGTCCCCTGGCGGATGCCAGCATTACGAATGTAACCAACGAGGATTGCAGGCGGCTGGAGTTAAAGGTGGGGCTCTCCTACCGTGCGGATATCCGTCAGGCAAAGGCTGTGCTGGAACGGCTGATCCAGGAGGAAGAGCGAATTCGTAAGGATAAAGAGTACCTGATCTATGTGGATGAGCTGGGAAGCAGCAGCGTGGTGCTAGGGACGCGTTTCTGGACGGGAACAGGGGAGTATTGGCCGGTGAAATGGGACATGCTGGAGGCAATCAAATATGCTTTTGAAGAAAATGGAATAGAGATTCCCTATCCGCAGGTGGATGTTCACGTAAAATCAATGGAAGGACTGCCCAAAGAACGGTGATCACATCGCCCTTTAACCGAGATTTCCCACCCCTGCCAGGATCATGCCCGGGGTGGGAAAAGTAACTTGGTTTGAAAAAGGCCTGAAAAAAATAAATTTCCCCTTGCCAAAAATGAAATTTAATATTATAATACATTTTGTCGGTTGAATGCTGGAATAGCGCAGTTGGTAGCGCAACTGATTCGTAATCAGTAGGTCGAGGGTTCGAGTCCCTTTTCCAGCTTTATGTTGTAAAAGCCATGGTCTATGGAGGTCATGGTTTTTTTATGTATTCCATTGTTTTCTCGCACTGAGCCTGAGACTATTGAAAGATGGCAGAAATTTAAGATTTTAATTTTCAGGTTTGGGTGCATGGCGAAGCAGTCTGATGGCGGCAATGATGGCAATTGTCATATTTCCGTCTGCATACGACGGGAAAAGAGTTGGCAGACGGGAGGGGGATATGGTATAATGTCGCCAGACATTATACCGGCCCGAAGCAAAGCGGAGTGGCCATTTCCGCGAAGCGCCATGCCAGAGGCGAAGCCTGGGGCATGGAATAATGTCGCCAGACATTATACCGGCCCGAAGCAAAGCGGAGTGGCCATTTCCGCGAAGCGCCATGCCAGAGGCGAAGCCCGGGGCATGGAATAATGTCGCAAGACATTATACCGGCCCGAAGCGGTAGATGGAGAGAAAGGATTATGAAGTATGGCGGTAAAAGGAAGTGAGGGTTATGAAACGAGAGAAGCATAAAATTCTGATAGCAGACGATTCCGAGATGAACCGTTCCATCCTGGCGGATATGCTTGGTGACGAGTATGAAATCATAGAAGCGGAAAACGGGGTGGAAGCGATAGGCTGTTTTCAACAAATGGGATCGGAAATTTCCCTGGTTCTTCTGGATATTGTCATGCCGGAGATGGATGGGTTTGAAGTCCTGGAAATGATGAATAAATATCATTGGATAGAAGATATCCCGGTCATCATGATTTCTGCTGAGAATACGGCCGCTTATGTGGAGCGCGCCTACGAACTGGGTGTTACGGATTATATCAACCGGCCGTTTGATGATCTGGTGGTGCACCGCCGCGTTATAAATACGATCATGCTGTATGCCAAGCAGAAGAAGCTGATTGGGATGGTGGCTGATCAGCTGTATGAGAAGCAGAAGAGCAATAACCTGATGATCTCCATCTTGAGCCATATTGTGGAATTTCGAAACGGAGAAAGCGGTTTGCATGTGCTCCATATTCATGCGATTACGGAACTGCTGCTGCGTCATCTGATCCAGATGACGGATCGCTATGAACTCTCCCAAGAGGATATTTCCGTTATTACCATGGCGTCTGCCTTGCATGATGTGGGGAAGATCGCTATCCCGGAAGAAATCCTGAATAAGCCAGGCAGGCTGACACCAGAAGAATTTGAGGTGATAAAAACCCATACGGAAATTGGGGCAACCATGCTGGAACAGATTCCTTTTAACGGAGACAATGGCTTGCTCAAGGTAGCCCATGAGATCTGCCGTTGGCACCATGAGAGATACGACGGCAGAGGTTATCCGGATGGGCTAAAGGGAGATGAGATTCCGATTTCCGCACAGATCGTTGCCTTGGCGGATGTGTATGATGCTTTGACCAGTGAACGGGTGTATAAGGCGGCTTTTTCCCATGAGAAGGCGATACAGATGATCACCAATGGGGAATGCGGCAATTTCAACCCGTTGCTTTTGCAGTGTCTGTTGGAAACGGCAGACAGCATCCAAGAGGAACTGCAAGCGGATTATATGGACGCGGATAATAGGGGTGAGTTGCATGAAATAGCCATGGAGATGACACGGAAAGAAGAGCTTTCCGCGTCGGATCGTACCCTGATGCTTCTGGAGCATGAACGGATCAAATATCAGTTCTTTGCATCTATTTCCGAAGAAATCCAGTTTGAGTATACGGTGGATCCTTCCATGGTCATCCTGTCGAGCTGGGGGGCTGCGAAGCTGGGAATGAAGGAAACTATTATGGATCCCTTCCACGATGAACAGTTTATGGCGCTGGCGGAGGATAGTACCTGGAATGATCTGAGAGAAAAGCTGAGGAATACTACGCCGGAGGAACCGATCATCAAGGAGGAATATAAACTCAAGGTGGATGGAGAGGAGCGTTGGTATCGTGTGATCTGCCGCGCCACATGGATGATGGGGGATGAAGAACCGGTATACCTGGGAACCATTGGGAAGGCGGTGGATATCCATCAGGAGCGGATGCAGATTATGGATCTGGAGAAAGCGGCTTCCCATGATGCGTTAACCGGCCTGATGAATCATGCTTATGCAAAGAAGAACATCCGTGAAAGGATGGCGGCAGGCATGGAAAACGAATATGCCTTGTTCGTGCTGGATCTGGATTATTTTAAGTCCGCCAACGATCAGAGAGGGCATTCCTTTGGGGATCATGTGCTTCAGTATATGGCGGAAAAACTGAAGGAAAGCATTCGTAGCGGAGATCTGGCAGCCAGGATCGGAGGTGACGAATTCTTGATATTCCTGGAATATAAAACGGGCCTGGAGGCGATGGTAAACCGGATTTATCATTCCCTCCTGGGTGAATATGAGGGATTCCGTATCTCCATCAGTATGGGCGTTGCAAGAGGGGATGCATCGATCACCGATTATGACACCCTGTTCCATTGTGCGGATCAAGCTCTTTATGCCGCGAAAAGGGCTGGACGCGGCCGGTATTGTTTTTATGATGAATCCATGAACGACATGTTGTCCGTCCTTTCTCCCATTGAAGGAGAGAGAACGGGAAGAATTTAAGTGCGTGCCTTATGCGCAGATGGGAGAGAGAATGACAGTAAAAGAATGTTATGCGGCTATGGGCGGAGACTATGAAGGAATGCTGGGGCGGTTCCGCAGTGAGGATCGGATTATGAGATTCCTGGGTAAGTTCCTGAACGACAAAACGTTTGATAACCTGAGTGCGGCACTTGCGGCTGGAAATCAGGAGGAAGCTTTCCGGGGAGCGCATACCCTGAAGGGCGTTGCTCAGAATTTGAGCATGACCCGTCTTTATCTTTCCAGCGAAAAGCTGACGGAGCATCTTCGAGCCGGTTCCTGTGAGGGAGCGGAGGAACTCATGGCCCAGGTGGATGCAGATTATCATGAGGCGGTTTCGGCAGTTCGCTCTTTGGACGTATGAAAAATCTTTCTTTGCATCATAATAGATGCAAAGGAAGGTGGAGCGATGTTTACACTAGGATTGGTAGAATACCTTACGTTAAAGATGGGATGCGAGTACCCGTCGGATCTGCATTATATCAGCGACAAGGAAAAAATTGGTAGAATTGTCAATGAGATACCGACAGGGCAATGTACACAGAGGGAATGGCAGGATGCGGCGCAGTATCTTGCGGATGCAACGGATTGTAAAACCGCTTCGTCTGCCAGAGAGGCTGTGTTAGCATGGGCCGGTGGGGAGAAGACGGTTTAAACCGGCTTCCTGCTGCCAGCGGCGGGATATTTCGAATGCTTGCCGGTACGGGGGAGTGGAAAAAAACGTGCCAAAGTGCGCAGATGGGAGCCAAGATTGAAAACATACAGAGAAAGAAGCCGGGAAGAATTGCTGGCTATGAAAGAGGAATTGGAATCGGACTATAAGAAATTTCAGGAACGCAGTCTGAAGCTGGACATGTCCAGGGGGAAGCCGTCAGCCGAGCAGCTGGATATTTCTATGGAAATGATGGATGTATTGAGCAGTAGCGCGCAGCTGAAATGTAGAGAAGGGGTGGACTGCAGGAATTATGGCGTGATCGATGGGATTCAGGAGGCCAAGGAGCTTTTGGCTGATCTAATCGAAGTCCCTGCTGATAAGATCATTATTTACGGTAATTCAAGCCTGAATGTGATGTACGATACCGTTGCCCGCTCCATGACCCATGGCGTTTGCGGAAGTACGCCCTGGTGCAAGCTGCCGGAGGTGAAATTTCTATGTCCAGTTCCCGGATATGACAGGCATTTCGCCATTACGGAATATTTTGGGATCAAGATGATCAACGTACCTATGACGCCGGATGGGCCAGACATGGATCTGGTGGAACGCCTGGTGAGCGAGGATGCGGCCATCAAGGGAATCTGGTGCGTGCCGAAATATTCCAATCCGCAGGGAATCACCTATTCGGACGAAACGGTGCGCCGTTTTGCCCGCCTTTGTCCTGCAGCTGAGGATTTCCGGATCTATTGGGACAATGCCTATAACGTGCATCATCTGTATGAAGAGGAACAGGATACGATCCTAGAGATCCTGGAAGAATGTGAGAAGGCCGGGAATCCGGATCTGGTCTATAAATTCAGCTCCACGTCTAAGATCAGCTTCCCTGGCTCCGGTGTGGCGGCGATTTCTTCCTCTTTGAGGAATCTGAAAGATATCAAGCGGCAGATGTCCATTCAGACCATTGGTCACGACAAGGTGAACCAGCTTCGCCATGTGCGCTTTTTCAAGAATCTGGCAGGGATACAGGAGCACATGATGAAGCATGCCGCTATTATGCGTCCTAAATTTGAGGCGGTTTTGGAAATTCTGGAACGGGAACTGGGCGGTTTGGAAATCGGCTCCTGGCTGAAACCCAGAGGCGGTTATTTCATTTCTTTTGATTCCCTTGACGGTTGTGCGAAAGCGATTGTGGCCAGAGCAAAGGAAGCAGGCGTGGTGATGACTGGTGCGGGAGCGACCTATCCTTACGGAGAGGATCCCCATGACAGCAATATTCGGATCGCCCCGTCTTTCCCTCCGCTGGATGAGCTGGTTCAGGCTACAGAGTTATTTGTGCTGTGCGTAAAGCTCGTGAGCATTGAAAAGATCCTGGGAAGCATGCAGGCTTCTTGAACCTGCATGCTTCAGGAAGATTGATAGGTACATAAAGGGCATGGATATGTGTGATAAAAATGAAACGCTGGAATTATTAATGAAACGCAAATCAATGCGGGTGTATGAAGAACGGGAAGTTCCAGCTCCGATAAAGAAACAGATTCTGGAAGCTTCCCTGCGCGCTGCTACGGCCGGGAACATGACCCTGTATACGGTAATAGATGTGACAAAACAGTCGCTGAAGGATATGTTAGCCGTAACCTGCGATCATCAGCCATTTATTGCTTCCGCCCCTCTGGTGCTTATTTACTGTGCGGATTATCGCAGATGGATTCAGGCTTTCCGACAGGTGGAGGAGGAGGTTCGCCACCCCTCCTATGGAGATTTTATGCTGGCCGCTTCGGATGCTGTCATTGCGGCACAGACGGCTGTAACGGCGGCGGATGCGCTGGGATTGGGGACTTGCTACATAGGAGATATCCTGGAAAATTATGAAAAACATCGGGAACTGCTTCATCTTCCGGATTATGTGGTTCCTGTGGCCATGGTGGTGGGCGGATATCCCACCCTGCAGCAGAAAGAGCGCAGACAGACTTCCCGTTTTGCTTCGGAGGACATTGTCCATGAGAACCGGTATGATCTGGAAAAATCGGACCGAATGATGGAGATGCTGGAGGAAAAAGAGGACTGGAAAGAAGATCTGCAGGGCCATCTGCGTTCTTTCTGTGCCAGAAAATGGAACTGTGCGTTCAGCGAGGAAATGTCCCGGTCGGTGAAGGCTATGTTGGATGCCTGGGTAAACGCGCAATGAAACAGGAGGGGTGCAGAGAAGAGAGCCGTTTGAGCGTAGGAGCGGTTCCCTTGGAGAGACATACTTCAGGGCAGACAGGCTTGAAGGAGGGAACGGATCAGAGTAAGGTGTTGGAGTGTGCTATGCAGGCGGGAAGCATTCTTCTTCGCAGCGGGGCCGAGATCTTTCGGGTGGAGGAAACCATCGTACGGATCTGCGGCCATTTTGGCGTAGAATCGGAAAAGGCCTTTGTATTGAGCAATGGGATTTTCATGACGGCGGGTGATGAGAAAGAACCTGCCTATGCCCGGGTAGCGCATATTCCGGTGAGCGGCGCACGGCTGGATCGGGTCGATGCGGTCAATCAACTGTCCCGGGAAATCGAAGAGGGGCGCTATACGATAAAAGAAGTAAAAAATTGCCTGAATGAAATAGAAAGGATGCCGGGCAAGCCAAGTAAAATAAAAATCCTCGCTTGTGCGGCGGGCAGCGGCTGCTTCTGCCTGATGTTTGGAGGAAGTCTGTCGGACTGTCTGTGCGCTTTTGCGGCAGGTCTGCTTTTATATCTGTATGTGCTGTATTGCTTTGAACCTCATCTGTCCAAGATCATCGGAAACATCGGCGGAGGGGCGGTGGTAACAGTTCTGTGTATTCTGATGGTCCTTCTTCGGTTAGGGGATTCGCTGACACCGATGATCAGCGGGGCGATCATGCCCCTGATACCCGGCGTAGCATTTACCAACGGAGTAAGGGATATTGCGGACGGGGATTACATTGCCGGATCGGTCCGCTTGATGGATGCGCTGCTGGTCTTTGTATGCATTGCGGTAGGAGTGGGCGTGGTAATCACTGTTTACCATAGAATGACGGGAGGAATACTACTATGACGGCGCTGCAGTTTCTGGCGGCTTTTGTAGGAACCGTTGCTTTTGCCCTGCTGTTCGGCGTACCCCGCAGATTTTATCCCTATTGCGGATTGATCGGCGGGACGGGCTGGCTTTTCTATTATTTGTCAGCTTCCGTTTTCACTGCGGCGGAATCCACCTTTTTCGCAGCTGTTCTGGTCATGTTCCTTTCCAGGCTGTGTGCGGTGAGAAAAAAATGCCCGGTGACCATCTTCCTGATCTCCGGGATCATTCCGCTGGTGCCAGGGGCAGGAATTTATTGGGCGGCTTTTTATATGGTGACAGGGCAGTTTGCGGAATCATTTCAAGCAGGTTTTGCTGCCGTCCGGGCTGCGGCTGCCATTGTACTGGGAATCGTATGTGTCTACGAACTGCCTCAGAAAATTTTCCGCATCGGCATGGAACGGGAAAAGTCTTAATTCCTTGTGTATTTATCCGGGTTCTCAGTTTCTGCCGTTTCTTTATTTTATTTGAACCGTATTCTTTTGAGATCGTTCGCCATTTGTTTTCAACTGAAAAAATGCGATGATATCTTCTGTCAAATGCGCCGCTTGCCCCAAGCATTTTGCCTATATCTGTGCTTCCCGTTCTGCATATTCATCCCGAAGCTTTCTGTTGCGTTTCCGCGTCCGTATAAGCCCGGAAAATTTATTATAGAACCAGAAAGAATAGACGAGGACGGTATTGATTTTTCCGATCCGCTCCTTGGTGGTACGATGGTAGAGCGTGCCGCCGCAGCCGATGACTTCATTGCTTCGAATGCATGCAATCAGATCGCTCTCCGTACACACGCTGTCAGGAATCTCGGTGTAAGCCAGACCCACACAGTCCGTCTTATGGGAATCGCTGCCGCCCACGCCCGGTTTGCCATACTTGGCCGCCAGCCTGCAGGCCGTGGCATTGGACTCCTCATCCTCGCAAGAGTTGAAAGCTTCCACAAAGTCGAACTGTTCCACGATTTTCGGATCCCGACGATAGGCCCGGGTGTTCCGAAAACTCATATATTTCTCCCCGCAGGGATGAGCGGGGCCCAGAATCCCGCCGTAGAGATGAACGATGGAGATAAGGATATTGATGGGTAGTCCACGCAGCTCCAGGATCCTCAGCTTTACGGTCTCCGGCACGATGATCAAGAAATGGCCTGCTCCCATGGTGTCGTATTCTATCCCCTTGAAAACTTTGAAATCCTGATATTTTTTTCCCTTTATGTTCTTTTTCCAATGTCGGTATCCGTTATAGGTGTCATGGTCGGAGATGACCATTCCTCCGAATCCCCGGGACTGCAGAATCTGAATATATTCTTCCAGGGGAATCCTGCTGTCGATGGAACCTTCCTTCACATGGCAGTGCATATCTATCTTCATTTGAATACCCGTGCCTTTCTCTAATTTTAGCCCTTTTTTATTTTAGCCTCTTTTGGCCTGTTTGAAAAGAGAAAAAGGGAAATTTCTGCTGGAAATTGTAAGGAAAATATACAATATGATAGCACAAATAAGGTACCCTTCGTGAACAAGGGGATACACGGTTTTGCACCTGAGGGTAACGATAAATTTATAACATGCTAAATAAATTTATCGTTTCTTTTTGGGCATGTTAATGTTAGAATGAAGATGTCTGAAAAGAAGGAGAGGGATAGAGCAGATGATAAATACTATGATTGATGTACAAGGGACAAGAACATTGGCGTTTGTTGGAATTCTCGCGGCTTTTGCCATCACATGTATTGTGATGAAGCTGGGGGTGGGGATTCTTCCCCAGGACCAGGGGAGGGCATTTGCCGTGGATGGGAAGAAATCAGCCGGAAAACCGAGGGGAGCGGGCTTCTGGTTTGTTCTGGTATTTATTGCCGTTTCCCTATTGTTTGGAAGGATGGACAGGGAGTTAATCATCTATCTTCTCCTCACAGGGGCCGCCATGCTGACGGGCTTCCTGGATGATTGTTCCATGACCCCCTGGGGAGAATATAAGAAGGGTTTCCTGGATCTGGTCATAGCGGTAATGGTGGCAATCACATTTTTGAATTTCAATAGCAATGAGGTGGAATTGATACTGACGAGAAAGGCGCTTGTGATCCCGCCTGTTCTGTTTGGGATATTGGCCGTGATCCTGGTATGGGTATCCATCAATGTGACAAACTGTTCCGACGGGGTGGACGGGCTTTCCGGAACGCTGACGATCATTACGCTGATGACGGTCTATCTGGTGGATCTTATCAAACAGTCGGGAGGAGCGTTCTCCTATCTGATCCTTATTTTTTGTGTATGTATTCTGGGTTATCTTTGGTTTAATGCCGCTCCAAGCCGGCTTATGATGGGCGATGCGGGTTCCAGGGCTATGGGACTGTTTATCAGTATTGCCATCTTGAAGACAGGCAGCCCTTTTTTATATATTCCGGCCGCGCTGGTGCTGATCCTGGACGGAGGGCTCGGACTGATCAAGGTATCTTTGTTGCGGTTTCTGCATATTCATATTCTAACGAAGGTACGTACTCCTCTTCACGATCAGGCAAGAAAAGTTTGGGAATGGTCCAATACACAGACAGTTTTCCGCTTTGCAATTATTCAAATCATGCTTTGCGCTATAGTGATTTATATTGCAATACCCTAGGCAGCGTGGTAGAATATCCGGCATGAGGAGAGGCTAGATTCCATCAGATGGCGGGTGTCTGGCCGGGATGCACAAGGGCAAAAAGGGCAGCTGCAAGATGCAAACATTTGTCAAGGGAAGATGGGAAACGCTTAGAGCGGCAGAAGAATGCGCGGCACAAATCTGAACTATAAATGCGAAACCATCTACGTGGATTTCGCATCGCAGAGCCGCGGAAGACACGGCATGGAGGCAGTATGAAAAATGAATTATTTTCCATCGGGCCATTTACCGTTTACGGATATGGCCTGATGATTGGGATTGGGGTGGTTGCGGCTTACATGACAGCAGAATACCGGGCCAGGAAGCTGAAACTGGATCCGGATAAGATATTCGGCCTGGTGATCTGGTGTCTGGTGAGCGGATACATGGGTTCCAAGCTCCTATACTGCATTACGGTGTTCGACAGATTATTAGAGGATCCGGCCTACTTTCTGCGTTCCATCCAGAGCGGATGGGTGGTATATGGAGGCTTGATGGGCGGTATTCTCGGCGGATATCTGTACTGTCGTTTCCGGAAGGTGAACTTTATGGCTTATTTTGACCTGGCCCTGCCTTCCGTGGCGCTGGCCCAGGCGTTCGGGCGCATCGGCTGCTTTTTGGCGGGCTGCTGCTATGGGCGGCAGACGGAGAGTGTATTTCATGTGGTATTTACTGATTCTATCTATGCGCCGAACAAGATACCGCTGATTCCTACCCAGCTGATATCGAGCGTCCTGAACTTTGCCAATTGTTTTGTGTTGATGTGGCTGGCGAAGAAGAAAAAAGCAGAGGGGCAGGTCGCGGGTTGTTATCTCATTTTCTACAGTGTGGGACGATTTTTCCTGGAATTTTTCCGCGGAGATATGGAAAGGGGAAACGTGGGACAATTTTCCACTTCCCAGTTCATAGCGATTTTTACGCTGGCAGCAGGCATCCTCTTGGTGGTATGTTCCCGCAGGCTGGCGGATAAAGGCGTACGCGCCTTCATGGCAGGAAAAGGCGGGTGTGCCTTGGCAGAGGAAAATGGGGAAAATACCCCGGAAAGGGCGAAGCAGAATCTATGAATATCGTGGATATGCATTGTGATACCATTTCGGAACTGTACAAGAGAAAAAAGGAAGGCGCACCGGGCAGCCTGCGTGAAAATGGGCTGCATATGGATCTTGGGAAAATGAAAAAGGGCGGTTATCTGCTTCAGAATTTTGCCCTGTTCCTCCATCTTCCTTCCTTTGACAATCCTCTGGACGGCGTGCTGGAAATGGCGGATCTGTATTATGAAGAGCTGGAAAAGAATGCGGATCTGATCCGGCCGGTTACCTGCTGGGAGGACATCGAAAGCAATAGGAGCGAGGGAAGGATGTCCGCCATGCTGACGGTGGAGGAAGGCGGGGTATGTATGGGAAATCCAGCTTTTCTGCGTACCTTGTATCGGTTAGGGGTGCGTATGTTAACCCTGACCTGGAACTTTCCCAATGAGCTTGGCTGGCCGAACCTGGAGCAACCCGGAGAGAAGGATAAGAAGGATTTCGTTCCGGATTTCAGAAAGGCGAACAACAGCCAGGGACTGACTGAAACTGGTTTTGCTTTTGTGGAAGAGATGGATCGCCTGGGAATGATTATTGATGTGTCCCATTTGTCGGACGCGGGCTTCTATGATGTGGCCAGGGCAGCAAAGAAACCCTTTGTGGCCAGCCATTCCAATGCCAGGGCCGTCTGCGGATGGTGCCGGAATCTGGATGATGATATGATCCGGCTGCTTGCGCAGAAGGGCGGCGTTATGGGGCTGAATTATTGTCCTGCTTTCCTGACGGACGTGGCGGAGGGCGAATGCGCACATGGAACTATCGCGGCCATTGTGGAGCACGCGAAACATATTGTGAATGTGGGCGGTTCGGATTGTCTGGGGCTGGGCAGCGATTTTGATGGAATCAAAACCCATGAAGAGCTTCCAGACGCATCTTATATTCCGCTTTTGGCGGACGCATTTGCCAAAGCGGGATTTACGAATACGCAGATCGATAAGATTCTTTTTGAAAATGTACTGAGGTTATACCGCGAGGTGATCGGTTAGCCTGTAGAACGGATACCGAGCGGCCAAGGAGGGCGGATGGATAAAGAGAAACAAAGGGACAGAAGAAGAAACAGCGCTGCTGCCGCTCTTTTTTACAGAAAGGCGCTGCGGCTGATCCGGCGGCAGAAGAGGGAGGCGGTCATTCTCCTGGCATGCGTGCTGGTGGCCGGAAGCGCGGCCTGCGTGGTATGGGCGTTGATGAAAAGCCGTTCGGCGGAAAACGTGCGTGATGGGGTGGAAATGGTGACGGATGTGAGCGGGGAGCCCATCAATACCATGGAGCCGTTGGAAAAAGATGCACAGCCTGAAGTGAATGAACTGGTTTCCAGATATTTTACGGCGCTTCAACAGGGGGATGAAGCGGTTTTACGAGAGCTGCGGGACAACACGGAGAACAAAGAGCTTTTCCGCATGCAGGAGAACAGCAACCATATCGAATCCTATAATAACCTTTCCTGTTATACCAAATCCGGGATGGAAGAGGATTCCTATGTGGTTTTTGCCTATTATGAAGTGAAATTCGATGGAATTGATACGCTTCTTCCTGGCCTTACCCCTCTGTATGTTCGGAAGAACGAAGCCGGAGCCTATTATTTCTATGATTTCTATCAGGATCGTACGGTGGGGGAATACATCAGCCAGATAGCGGCTGATGAGGATGTGGAACAGCTCTATACGGATGTGGGGGAAGAATACAGCAAGAGGCTTTTGCAGGATGAAAACCTGTCTGTGTATATGCAGGAATATGTGCCGAATATGAAGGCTGCGGTGGGGGAAGCTCTGGAAGAGGAAGCGGCGGCCCAGGCTGCCCGGGAAAAGGAAGCCCAGCAGACAACAGCGCAGGAGCCGGGCAGTTCCGGCAGCGGATCTTCAGCTCCGTCGGGGTCTGTAAGCGTGCCGAACAGCGGGGAATTTACGGTGTCGGATACGGTGAATATACGGAAAATCGCGAGCGAAAGCGCGGATAAGGTGGGCGTGTGTTATCCGGGAGAGAGTCTGGAGATTCTGATGAAACAGGCGGATGGCTGGACCAGGGTGAGCTTTCAGGGGGAGACCGGCTATGTCCGGTCGGACGTGCTGAAGTAAGGATGAAGAATGATGGCAGAAATGATGGGAAAGAAACAGGATGCGGAAAAAAGCGGCGATATGTGGAAGAGATGGAAGGGAAAGGGAGAATTTGGCGTGATAATAGCCTTTTTCTTGTCCCTTTTGATGGTACATGTACTGGTGGGAATCGGTAGTATGGATTTCAATTATGTGTTGCCATATCTGCTGCTCGTCTTTTTCTGGTATGGGTTCTGCGAGCATCTGTGGATTCATACTATTGCACTAGAATGGTATCATTCGTCGAGAAATCTCGCCAAAATAGCGGCGGGGGGGGGTGCTCCTGCTCGCAGGAAATGGGCTGTTTGTTGAAAACGTTCTGGTCATAGGAAACCGGGGGCAGGGGATTGCAGTGATCCTGCTTCTGGTGATCTTGTATCTGTATATCTGGCTGATCCTGGAACGTTCGGGAAAGCCAGACTTGTATTCTGTCGCCGGCGCCGTTTTGTTTGCGTTTTTTAGCGCTACGGGCAATCTGTCTTTGTTTGATATGTACGGCTGGGGCGGATATCTGAGTTCCTTTTTCAGTTGGTTTCTGCTTTTCTATCTGTGCCTGCAGTGCTGCTTTCAGATTTTTCCCAGGTTGATGTTATTCGATGGGGAGGCAAGGGAACAAAGGACGGAAGGCGGAAAAAGAAAGCGGAAGATTCTGTTCTGTGGCGCTATATTCTTTGGCATGACAGTTCTTGTGGATTCCTTGTTTTTATTTGCTTTTTTTCCCGGTGTTATGGAATATGACTCCTTCATTCAAATGTGCCAGGTATATGGGGCTCCCTATAGCAACCACCATCCGTGGCTGCATACGATGCTCATAAAAGCAATCTATGGAGTGGGACAGGTTCTTGGGAGTAATAATCGAGCATATGCTCTGTATAGCCTGTTTTCCATATGCATACTCGCATCCTCCTTTGCGTGTGTGGCGGCTTATCTGTATGGAAAGGGATTGAAAAGAAGATATCTGGTGCTGCTGGGGGCGGTGTATCTTTTATCTCCGATTAACCAGATGTACTCCATCACCATGTGGAAGGATATTCCTTTTGCGGTGAGCGTGCTGTGGTTTAGCTTCCTGTTGTGTGTTATGAAAGACCGTATGGCAGAGGGAAGGCGAAACAGATTCTGCTGGGGATTGTTCATATTATTGGGATTTTGTGTCTGTTTTTTTCGAAGTAACGGCCTTTATGTTTTCATAGGAATGATCCCTTTTGTAATAGGAGCATTCTGGAGGCAGAAGAGGGCGGCAGTCCTTGCGATAGCTCTGGTGCTTGTAATGGGTGCCTTCTATAAAGGACCGATCTTTTCCTGTTTTCAGGTGGAGGAGCCTGATGTGATAGAGTCACTGTCGATCCCGGCTCAGCAGATCGCTGCGGTAATCGCCTATGAGGGAGAGATATCGGAAGAACAGCAAAATCTCCTTTCCAAGGTGGTTGATCTCTCAAAAGTGCCGGAAGCTTATCTTGGTTCCCCCTCGTGCTCAGACGCGGTGAAGGATCTGGTTCGGGAAAAGGATGAACAGGAATATATAACCGAACATGCAGGAGAATTCCTGAGGTGTTGGGGTGGTCTGTTTTGGAATAATAAGAGGATCTATATCAGAGCCTTTGCAGATGAGACAAGGGGCTATTGGTATCACAAAGTATACTTTCCTTTTATTTGGGCGACCTACATTCAGGAGAATGGAATGGGGATTTATCGGGCAAGCCAATTTCCGGAAGCAGTTGTATCAAGGATGAGGGATTTCCTTGGTGCATATAAAGAACATTTTGATCGATATTTGAGTACAGGGCTTTATATTTATATCTATTTTATCTGCCTGCTGACGGCCCTGCGACAGGAAAACAGATATCTGATCTCCTACCTGCCTGTGTTGGGAATCTGGGCTACATTACTGATCGCGACTCCTGTCTTCGCTGATCTGAGATATGCATATGCGATCTATGTATCGGTGCCGTTTTTCGTATGCTTGACGTGCTCTGCCGAAACAGGATGCCGCAGGGACAAAGGGCGTTTGATCTGGAAAAAAGCTAACAAAAGCCTTGGGAAAATGAAGAAAGGCCTTGACAGAAGCCATATGCTACAGTATAATGACAACGATTCGTAAGAGGAAGACAGCACCCTTCACACGGGTGTTGTCTTTTTGGTTTGCCTGTTGCAGGCGGACCTTCATTTGAAGACGGGAAAGAAATGGAGGAATACATGAAATATCAGGATGCCGAGATAGACTCCCGCATTCTCCGGGCCGTGGAGGAAATGGGATTTGAACAGATGACCCCGATTCAGGAACAAGCGATTCCGGTGCTGCTAAAACGGCGGGATGTGATCGGACAGGCGCAGACCGGAACGGGTAAAACGGCCGCTTTCGGAATTCCGGTTATACAGAATACGGATCCGGCGGATCGTGCCCTTCAGGCCGTAATATTGTGTCCTACCCGAGAGCTGGCGATCCAGGCGGCGGAGGAGATGCACCGTTTTGCGAAATACATGCATGGGATTCGGATCCTTCCTATTTATGGAGGACAGGATATCAACCGTCAGATTAAAGCTTTGAAGGGCGGCGTACAGATTATCGTGGGGACGCCGGGGCGCGTGATGGATCATATGCGCAGACATACCCTGAAAATGGATCAGGTGAATATGGTGGTGCTGGATGAAGCGGACGAGATGCTGAACATGGGGTTCCGGGAGGATATAGAAACCATTTTGCAGGGAATTCCATCTGAACATCAGACGGCTCTGTTTTCCGCAACCATGCCGCAGCCGATTCTGGAAATTACTCATACCTATCAGAAGGATGCCGACCATGTGAAGGTGATGGCTCAGGAACTGACTATCCCGCTGGTGGAACAGACATTCTACCGCGTGGTGAGCCAGACCAAGGCGGAAGTGGCGGGAAGGCTGCTGGACTATCATAGGATAAAACGCGGCCTTATTTTCTGCAATACCAAAAGAATGGTGGATGAGCTTTCCGAAAAACTGAAGAACAGAGGCTATGCGGCGGAAGGACTTCACGGAGACCTTTCCCAGAATCAGAGGGATACGGTAATGAACCGTTTCCGGAGCGGGAAGCTGGAAATCCTGATCGCAACGGATGTGGCGGCCAGAGGGATTGATGTGGATGATGTGGAGGCCGTGATCAACTATGATCTGCCCCAAGATATCGAATATTATGTGCACAGGATCGGACGGACCGGCAGGGCAGGAAAGGAAGGAAAATCCTTTACCTTCGTATCGAATCGCGAGATGTACCGCTTAAGGGAAATTGAGAGGACCTGCAGGACGACTATTGAGGAACGCAGAATTCCTTCCGTTTCTGACATACTTACCGTTAAAATGGAAAATGCGCTGGGCGAGGCCTTTGACGTGCTGGAGAGCAGCGATGTGGAAAACCTTGTACAGAAGGTGGAGGAAAACCTTCAGGATAAACAGTGGAACGCAGCCCAACTGGCGGCGGCTTTTCTGAAGTTATCCATGGGGGAAGAGCCGCAGGAGATTCCAGAAGTCCTTCCGGAGAGAAAAAGGAATGGATACGCAAGCGCCCGGAGGGGAAACGGTGGCGGAAGAGAAGATGCCGGCCGGAGGAAGAACCGGGGCTGGAGAGAGAGCTTTGGCCGGAGAGGAGACGATGGCCGAAAAGACGATTCTGGCCGGAGGCCAGGTTATCGCCGAGATGAGGAGTTTGGCCGCAAGCCAGGCTATGGCCGAGGAGAAGGGGCCGGACAAAAGGGAAATGCCAGCCGGAAGAAAGAGTTTGATCAAAGGAGAAATACTGGAAGAGGGAAAAACTTTGATCATAACGGGTTCGGACGCCATGAGCAGGACGGCCAGAATGGGAAGCAGCGGAGAAACAGAAAAATCGGATAAAAGCAGAAGGGATAGATCCAATGGACGGGGGTTACGGCTTTTCGTTGGAATATCCCTTTTATATTATGGTAAATTGGTTCATGGAGGTATTTTCGGCTGAGCAGACGCGTAAACTGTAAAAACCGCCTCAACAGAATGAGAGGAAATATGGTTACATTATTAACGGAAACAATTCTGCAGTTTTTGTCAGATCAGCCCATGGCCTTTGCTGAACTGAAAGGATCAGACAGATACCCCCAGGTAGGAGGTCTGGTGACCTTTTATGATTTTCAGGGAGGGACGATCGTTATGGCGGATGTCTGCGGCCTGCCTTGGGAAGAAAATAAATGCGTTGGAGGCTTTTTCGGTTTTCATATCCATGAAGGAGGCGCCTGCAACGGGAATGCGGAAGATCCTTTTGCGGATGCGGGAGGACATTACAATCCGGACGGCTGCCCGCACCCAGAGCATGCGGGAGATATGCCCGTACTGATCGGATATCATGGAAAAGCATGGATGGCCTTTTATACGGAGCGGTTTACTCCGGAAGAGGTAAAAGGAAAAACTGTAATCATTCACAGAATGTCGGATGATTATAGCTCTCAGCCGGCCGGGGACGCGGGCAAAAAGATAGCCTGCGGGATGATACGGTAACCCCGGCAGTACTGTAACCCCTGCCCGGATACCGCCCATAGAGGAGCGTTCCAGGAGGAGGCACGGCAGTCATCCCATGTTTCCACCCGCATTTCGCGCCATGAAGATGAGACCTGCTTCCCTGGAGGGCCATTGCCCGACT
>CANSTU010000024.1 GCA_947650005.1 uncultured Lachnospiraceae bacterium | reverse complement strand
AGGACCATATGAAATATATACTAAATTTAGTATGAATTCACCATGTCAGTCCCCTATTTTTATATTTCTTTCTAAAAAGTATTATTTATTTGACTTTCTCCCTCATCACACCGATTTATTTTCCCCGAGTTTCAGGCAACTTTTTGGTTATTTTTTACAACCGTAAAGACAGGTGAATTGTACTGAAATGTCATCTATCAGCGATTCCCGATAAAGGAAATGCGAAGATGCGCAACCCAGTGTTCCTGCAGGATAGCGCAAGGATAAGCGAGGTTAAGATTGAAAATTAAAATATTGAATCTCCTTGATTTGTATGCCCGCTAAAGCAGGCATATGGGAGCAAGATTGAAAATTGACATTTTCAATCTCGGACTTTGTGACGCTGCGCGTCCCAAAGTTCCTGCTGATTAAAATGCCGCTTGCGCGGCGGAATGGGAGGAAAAATGCAAATCAGAAAAAATTAATAAAAAGGACGGGAACCTGTATAAAGATTCCCGACCCGCGTTTTTTATGCTGTCCGTCCTGCATTCGATTTGTCCACTCCATCTACTTTCTTTAGACCTTTCACAGCCTTCCCTTTTTCACCGAAAAGTGAAAATAAATCCCCATCCAGAGGCTGCACAGGATCCAGCCGGAGGGATAGGCGAACGCCACCGCATAGATCGAGCCGAACAGCATCGATGAGATTGCCAGATAGAGCTGTCGGAACGCCACAAAGCTTCCCAACATGATCACCATGGGGCCTTTGGAATCCCCGAATCCGCGCAGCGCCCCGGCCGTAATCTGGTTAAAACAGCAGCATACATAAAAAGGGGACATGAACTGCAGGAAAATCCTTCCATAGGAAAGCACCGCCTCTTCCTGGGTGAAAAGCCGGATAATCGGCGTGGCAGCCAGAATCATGCCGACCGTGAGCGCCAGCGTGGTGGCAAGGGACATGGATAGCGCCGTTTTTCTTCCCTCCAACGCCCGTTCCTTGTGCTGGGCCCCCACGTTTTGTCCCACAAAGGTGGTGGCAGCCAGGGACAGGCTCTGCATCGGCAGGATCACAAATTGATCCACCTTGGTGTAGGACGTCCACCCAGCCATGCAGGCTGAGCCGAACCGATTAATATAGGATTGCACGAATACATTGGAAAAGGAAGTGACAGCTGTCTGAAGTCCGGCCGGGATTCCAATGATGCAGATTTTCTTCAGCATTCCCTTGGACAGGCGCAGATCCCTCCAGATCAGCCGATAACTCTCCTGCGATCTGGTCAGCACCCACAGCACCATGCCTGCGGAAATGAATTGGGCGATTACGGTCGCATAGGCCACTCCCGCAATCCCCATGTGAAAGCCTACCACAAATAGAAGATCCAGCGCGATGTTGATGAGGGAGGAGACACACAAAAAATACAGGGGTCTCTTGGAATCCCCGACGGCGCGCAGGATACCGGATCCCATGTTATAGACCATCAACCCCGTTATTCCTGCAAAATAGATACGCAGATATCGGACGGATTCCCCCACCACATCTCCGGGCGTCTTCATGAACCGGATCATAAAGGGCACCATCAGAATACCGATGATCGTGAACGCGATGCAGAACAGGAAGGTCATGAATACCGTGGTATGCACCGCATCGTGCAGTCTTTTCTCATCCTTGCCTCCGAAATAATTGGAGATCACCACCCCGGCGCCGGAGGACATGCCCATGAAAAACCCCACCAACGTGTTGATCACCGGCCCAGTGGACCCCACTGCCGCCAAAGCCTGGCTGCTGACGAAATTTCCCACCACCACGCTGTCCACGGCATTATAGAGCTGTTGAAAAAAGTTGCCGGCCAAAAGAGGGAGCGCAAACAAAAGGATGTGCTTCCAGATCGTCCCCGTGGTCATATCCCTGGTCTTACTCGCTGATGCCATTGCCATCCTCCCTTTTGGCCGCTCATTGCCGACCGCAGAAAACTTCTCCGATCCGCGCCGGCTGAGGCAGAAAGCCTTCCCATCCGTTCCAACACGCCAAGACAAGGCGCAAAGCCCTCTCATCCGTTCCGCCGCGCCGGCTGGGGTCCTCTTTTCCCATCTCTTCCGCCCCTGCCCGCGCAGGATGCCCGTTTACATCCGTTCCGGCGCTGAAAATCCCAGCAAGTCAATGCAGTTCTCCAGAATATCCCTGGTGAGGAGCAGAAGCGCGATCAGACCGGCCTTCTTCTCCTCATTTTCCTCCGCGATGATCTTCGTCTCATGATAAAAACGGTTGAACGCATTGGCAAGATCGTAAATATAGGAACAGATCTTATTCGGGGCGAGCTCTCTGTAAGCTGCATCCATTGTGGCGTGGAAATTGGCAATCTCCATCATCAGCGCTTTTTCATCCGCGCTCTGGGCAGGGCGAAGGCACACGCCCTCAAGATTTCCGCCCTGTTCCCGATACTTTGCCAGGATGGACTTAATGCGTACAATGGTGTAGAGAATATACGGGCCCGTATCCCCTTCAAAGGAGGTGAAGCGATCCACGTCGAACGCGTAATCCTTTGCCGCCTGGTTGGAAAGATCGCCGTATTTGATGGCGGCCAGTCCCACGACCCGGGCGATCTCCTCCGCCTCTTCTCCGGACAGCCCCTTGCCGCTCTCCTTCATCTTACGGCACATTTCCCCGTTGATCTCCCCGATCAGATTTTCCAACCGGGGCACGCCTCCCTGCCTGGTCTTGAAGGGCTTCCCGTTGCTGCCGTTCACCGTCCCGTAGCCGATGTGCACCAGGCGGGTATCTTCGTCCACCATCCCTGTTTTGCGGACACAGCGAAAGATCTGTTCGAAATGCATGGCCTGGCGTTTGTCCGTCACGTAGATCATGGTATCCGGATGGTATTTTGCCATGCGCTCCTTGATGGTGGCCAGATCCGTGGTGCTATAGAGCGCGGCCCCGTCGGATTTCAGGATGATACAGGGGGGGATTTCCTTTGCGTCCGTCTCCTCCTTCACGTCCACCACCAGCGCGCCGTCGCTTTCATGGGCATAGCCCGCCGCTTTTAATTCCTCCACCATACCGGGGATCAGATACTGCACCGTGGATTCCCCGTTCCACAGATCGAATTCCACGTTGAGCTTCTCATAATTTTTCTTCATATCCTCCACGGATACCCGGATGATATGCTCCCACAACGCCCGATGGCCCCTGGATGCGTTCTGGAGCTTGAAGGTATGCGCCATAGCCCGTTCTCGGTAGTCCGCGTCCTCCTTACACCTCGCGCTGGCCGCAGGATAGATCTCCTCCAGCTCCGATATGGAAAAAGGCGCCTCCTCCGGGTAGGCTCCGGTGAAGTTTTCGTCAAAATAGGGAAGATCCGGCTGCCGCTCCTCCAACTCCGTGATGATCTGTCCCATCTGGAGCCCCCAGTCTCCCAGGTGGATATCTCCGATCACCTCATGGCCCGCAAACCGGGCGATCCTCTTCAGGCTCTCCCCGATGACAGCCGTGCGCAGGTGTCCCACATGCAGGGGCTTCGCCACGTTCGGGCCGCCGTAATCCAGAATGATCCTTTCCCTTTTCTCCGGCGCTTCCATCCCGAACTTCTCTGCCGAGGCCATCTCCTTGAGATGATTGGATAGAAAATCCTCCGACAATTTCAGATTCAAAAATCCCGGGGCAGCAGCCGCTACCTCTGAAAAGATCTGGCTGCCCGCCAGTTTTTCCGCCACATCGTTCGCAACCATGAGCGGAGCCTTATGGTATTTCTTTGCTCCGGCCATGGCGCCGTTGCACTGATATTCACACAGATCCGGCCGGTTGGAAAGGGTCACGCGTCCCAATTCCCCATCATATCCGGCTTCCTCAAACCCTCTTTTCATCTCCTGTGAGATCAAATCCAGAATCTTTTTCATATTAACCCTTTCATGCCGCGTCCTGTGCGGCAACGCGATGAGAAATCGCGCATGCGATTTCTCATCTGTGATTCAATTTGGGCCGCTTGCGGGCTCAAATTACGTATGAAAAATGAGCCATCAGGCTTATTTTTCATATTGACCCTTTCATGCCGCGTCCTGTGCGGCAACGCGATGAGAAATCGCGCATGCGATTTCTCATCTGTGATTTAATTTGAGCCGCTTGCGGCTCAAATCCGGGTGAAGCGCTTTAAGGCTTCACGCCGCCTTCCCGTTCTCTTCGTGAAAAGATGCAGCCACAGTAATCCTGCCGGTATAGCTTGTATTGTTCCGACAGCTCCACGGAACGCTTATAGCCGTCCCGCTTCTTGAAATCAGAGGGCAGAAACGCCACGCCGTATTCCCTTCCCAGGCGTTCTCCGATCTCGTTGAGCCATTCCGCATTCTTTAACGGGCTGATGGTCAGCGTGGTGGTAAAAAAGTCGAAGCCTTCCTCAACCGCTCTCCTGGCCGTCTCGCGAAGCCGCAGTTCAAAGCATCTGCGGCATCTCTCCCCGCCCTCCGGGATGTGTTCCGCTCCTCGCACGGCCGCAAAGAAGCATTCCGGCGCATAATCCCCCTCTTCCATGAAAATGGAATGATCGCAGGGGCCGCGTTCCTCGTTCATCCTCCCGATCAAACGACGCTGTTCCTCCACCCGCTTCCCATATTCTTCCCGATCCGTGATGTTGGGATTATAATATAACACGGTAATCTGCAAATAGCTCCTGAGATATTCCAGCACATAACTGCTGCAGGGAGCGCAGCAGCTGTGCAGCAGCAGCCGTCTGGGGGAATCTTCCTGCCCGTCCCTCTCCCCATCCTTCCCGGGAAGACCTTTCAGAATCTTTTCCAATTCCTTTTGATAGTTCACCCTGTTCATGGCATCCTCCCTCATCCTAAAGAAGCGACGTCGATCAGGGTCAATTCTCCGCTTTTGCTCTCCAGGCTTCCCACAAGGGCCCTGGCAGTGTCCAGGCTGGTCAAACAGTTGACGCCGGTTTCAATGGCGGTACGCCGGATGAGGAATCCGTCCCTGGATTTGTCCCTGCCCTGGGTGGGGGTGTCTATGACCAGATCGATCCGATGCCCCAAGATCAGGTCCATCACCGTTGGGGATTCCTGGCTGATCTTGTTGACCTTGCGGGCTTTCACGCCCGCCTCCCGCAGGGCAGCCGCAGTGCTTCTGGTGGCATAGATGATGTAACCCAGCTTTTCATATCTTCGGGCGATCTCGATGGCTTCTCCCTTGTCCGCATCCTTCACCGTAATGATCATCTGCCTGTGTTTGGGCAGATCCACTCCGGCCCCGAGAAATGCCTTATACAGCGCTTCGTGAAAAGTCTTGGCCAAGCCCAGGCACTCTCCCGTAGATTTCATCTCAGGGCCCAGGCTGATTTCCGCGCCGCGGATTTTTTCAAAGGAAAAGACGGGCATTTTAACCGCCACATATCCCGCCTCCGGCTGAAGGCCCGGTTCGTATCCCAGTTCCCGCAGCTTCTTTCCCACAATGACCTGGGTGGCCAGATCCACGATGGGAATGCCGGTCACTTTGCTGATATAGGGAACCGTCCTGGAGGAGCGGGGGTTGACCTCTATTACATAGACCTCTTCCCCCACCGCAATGAACTGAATATTGATTAGCCCGATCACATGCAACGATCTGGCGAGCCTCCTGGTGTACTCTGCGATGGCAGCCTTCACATGCCCGCTCACGGTCTGCGCCGGATAGACGGAAATACTGTCCCCGGAATGTACGCCTGCCCGTTCGATATGCTCCATGATACCGGGAATCAGAATGTCCGTGCCGTCGCAGACCGCGTCCACCTCCAGTTCTTTTCCCTGGAGATATTTGTCCACCAAGATGGGATGGTCCTGTGCGATGCGGTTGATGATCGCCATGAATTCCTCGATCTCCCCGTCGGAAAGGGCGATCTGCATCCCCTGGCCTCCCAGTACATAGGAGGGGCGCACCAGGACCGGGTAACCCAGACGATTTGCCACCTCCTTCGCCTCCTGCGCGGTATAGACCGTCCCGCCGCTGGGCCTAGGGATTTCGCATTCCTCCAGGATTTTGTCGAACAACTCCCGATCCTCCGCGGCGTCCACGTCGCGGGCGCTGGTTCCAAGGATGGGCACGCCCATACGCATCAGGCTTTCCGTCAACTTGATGGCGGTTTGTCCGCCGAACTGCACTACCGCCCCGTCAGGATGCTCCATGTTCACCACGTTTTCCACATCCTCCGGGGTGAGCGGTTCAAAATACAGCTTATCCGCGATATCGAAATCCGTACTCACCGTCTCCGGGTTATTGTTGATGATCACCGTCTCATAGCCCTCCCTGGAAAAGGCCCAGGTGGCATGGACGGAGCAATAGTCGAATTCGATTCCCTGTCCGATCCGGATAGGGCCGCTGCCCAGCACCAGGATCTTCTTCGGCGCATTTTCTCCTTCTCCGCTTTTTGCCTGTACTGCCTCATTCTCTCCCTCATAGACCGAATAATAATAGGGAGTTGCCGCTTCAAACTCCGCCGCACAGGTATCCACCATCTTATAGGAAGCGCGGATTCCCTGATCCAAACGCATCTGCCGGATCTGCGCCTCCGTCCTTCCGGTGAGACGGGCGATCACGTCGTCCGGGAATTCCATCCGCTTGGCCTCCCGCAGAAGAGCCGGCGTAAGAGGCCCCTTTTCCAGCGCATCTTCCATTTCCACCAAGACGGCGATCTTATCGATGAACCACAGATCTACCATGGTAATCTCGTGAATCACATCCGAATCAACGCCCTTCCGAAGGGCTTCCGCGATCACATAGATCCGCTGATCGTCCACCTTTTTCAAGCGGCTTATGAGTTCTTCTGCGCAAAGGCGGCTGAAATCATAACTTCGCAGGCAATCCACATGCTGTTCTAAGGAGCGGATCGCTTTCATCAACGCGCCTTCAAAGCTGGTGTGAATGCTCATCACCTCCCCAGTCGCCTTCATCTGGGTGGTGAGTGTCCGCTTAGCAGTAATGAACTTGTCAAAAGGAAGTCGGGGCAGCTTGACCACGCAATAGTCCAAGGCGGGTTCAAAACTGGCATAGGTTTTTCCCGTAATCGCATTTTTGATCTCATCCAAGGTGTAGCCCAGGGCGATCTTGGCGGCTACCCGCGCGATGGGATAGCCGGTAGCTTTGCTGGCCAGCGCCGAAGAACGGCTGACCCGGGGATTCACTTCGATGACGCAGTATTCAAAACTGACAGGATGCAGGGCAAACTGTACGTTACAGCCCCCGGTGATTTCCAGCTCGTCGATGATATTCAGGGCCGCGCTGCGCAGCATCTGGTATTCCTTGTCCCCCAGAGTCTGGGATGGAGCCACCACGATGCTGTCCCCGGTATGCACGCCCACCGGATCGATATTTTCCATGTTGCAGACGGTAATGCAGTTTCCCGCGCCGTCGCGCATCACCTCGTACTCGATTTCCTTCCAGCCGGAGATGCACCGCTCCACCAATACCTCCCCCACCCGTGACAAGCGGAGGCCGTTTTTCAGGATCTCTTCCAGCTCCGCCTGGTCATGGGCGATCCCCCCGCCGCTTCCCCCAAGCGTATAGGCAGGCCGCAGCACCACAGGATAACCGATCTTCCTGGCAAAGGCGACTCCGTCCTCCACATTGGTCACCACCAGGGAAGGGGCGCAGGGCTCTCCGATCTTTTCCATGGTGTCCTTGAATTCCTGCCGGTCCTCTGCCTTACGGATCGTTCGGGAGGAAGTTCCCAGCAGGCGTACCCCGTGAGCGGCCAGGAAGCCAGATTCATCTAGCTCCATCCCCAGGTTCAGTCCCGCCTGCCCTCCCAAGGTGGGAAGGATGCTGTCCGGCTTCTCTTTTTCAATCAGCTGCTCCAGGACTTTCACCGTGAGCGGCTCAATATATACCTTGTCCGCAATCTCCCGATCCGTCATGATGGTGGCGGGATTGGAATTCACCAGCACCACTTCCACCCCTTCCTCCCTCAGGGAACGGCACGCCTGTGTGCCCGCATAATCGAATTCCGCCGCCTGCCCGATCACAATGGGACCGGAACCGATGACCAGTACTTTTCTCACATCCGGATTCTTCGGCATTTCTTCCTCACATTCCGCCGCCGCAGGGCGGCAAACCATATAAAAAGGGGAGAATCATTTATTTCAGTACCGCCGCAGGGCTGTATGCAAACGGACGCATCATCCTGTTTGGAAACACGGCTATCATCCCCGCTCCATCATCTCGATAAACCGATCAAACAGATACCCAGAATCCTGCGGTCCCGGGCACGCTTCCGGATGGAATTGTACCGTAAAAATATTCTTTCCCACATACGTAAGCCCTTCATTGGTGCCGTCGTTCACATTTACAAAGGACGGCACGGCGATCTTGGGATCCAGCCTGTCCGTGTCCACCACATAGCCGTGATTTTGGGAAGAAATATAGACCCGCCCGGTGGCCAGATCCTTCACGGGGTGGTTACCGCCCCGATGGCCGTATTTCATCTTAAAAGTATCCGCTCCGGTGGCCAGGGCCATGAGCTGATGCCCCAGACAGATGGCAAATATCGGGATATCCGTCTCGTAAAGCGCCCGGATCTTTCGAATGACGTCCACGCATTCCTTGGGATCCCCTGGCCCGTTAGATAGCATGACGCCGTCCGGGCCGTCCGCAAGGATCTCCTCAGCCAAAGTCTGCGCCGGATAGACGGTCACATCGCACCCCCGCATGGCCAGACAGCGGGCAATATTCCCCTTTGCACCCAGATCCAGGAGCGCAACGCGCTTTCCCGCCCCGTTCAACTCTTTTACCAGGGAAGGGCGTCTCTCCGGCGGCACATCTTCTCCCCGCCGCCTTGCCTGCCAGTCCTCCTCACAAAAAACGCTGCTGCCCGATAGCGGACCGTTTTCCGAAAGGGCCCTGCTGCCCCGTATCCGATATTTTTCCCGGCAGGTCACCTTTTCCACCACCCCTTTAGGGGTATATGCGGCCAGCTTAGGAAGGATTTCCTCCAGGCAGTAGCCGCCGTCGGCAGTGATCATACCGTTCATGGTCCCCTTTTCTCGTAAAAGCCTGGTCAAAGCCCTGGTATCAATGCCGGCGATCCCGGGTATGCCGTACTCCTCCAGCACCTCCTGGAGCGTACAGTCACAGCGGAAATTGCTGGGGCGCCTGGACAGCTCCCTCACGATAAATCCATCCGGCCACAACCTTTCCGACTCCATATCCTCCCGACATACGCCATAATTACCGATCAGCGGATAGGTCATGCACACGGCCTGGCCCGCATAGGAGGGATCCGTGAGCACCTCCAGATAACCGGCCATGGATGTATTAAAGACGATTTCGCTGATCACATTCCTATCGGCTCCTATATGCGTCCCTTCAAATACGGTGCCGTCCTCCAGAATCAAGTATGCCTTCATATGGTTTTCATCCCTTTCTCATTGAAAATGCCGGAGCGGGCTATGCTTTCAACCTCTTTTTCCATAATCGCTTCATTGTACCACAAAATTCCTACAGGTTCAAATTATTTCAACAGGACGGCAGCAAAGCGACCCCAGAGCGCAGGAAGGGATTCAACGGCCGGCTATCCGAGGCAGAATGGGCTATCCCTACACGCTTCGCCCTTCCCAAGAAACAAAGCTCCTATCCTCCCCATCCCCCGCAATAAAACATATATGTTACAGGGATGACAGCCAGCCGTGGAAGCCACGATGGGGGCGCATACGGCGGGGCCGGGCTTTCCCGGGCAGGGGTGGGGATATTTCCTGCCAGGAAGCATCTGGCGCTTTGGGCTGCCTCTTAAGCTGCCGGGCACGGCTTCCTTGCGAAGGCGGCGTTGTCTGACGAGCGAAGCGAGGAGTTTAGCCGCTCTCGCAAGGTCCGAAGCCGAGCCCGGCGGCTTTAGAGACAGCCCAAAGCGCCAGCGGCTTCCTGACAGGAAACATCCCCGCCCCTGCCCGGGAAAGCCCGGCCTCCGCCGTATGCGCCCCCATCGTGGCTTCCACGGCGTCCGCCCCAAAAGGAAAAAGCACCCTCTCGGATGCTTCTTCGCAGTTTCCCTCTATTCGTTTGTTCCCAGCCGCCTCAGACGACGCGCTCCCGTCTATCTGAAATAGGCAACTCCGGATTCGAAGATCTTCATGTCCTGCTCGCCGTAGATGTTCACGGCCACGGATTCGCCGCGCCGCTCCACATGAGCCATCTTTCCCAGGATCCTGCCGTCCGGAGAAGTGATACCCTCTATGGCGGCATAGGAACCGTTCACATTCCACTCGCCGTCCATGGACACATTTCCCTCGGGATCCGCATAGCGGGTTGCCACCTGACCGTTTTCAAAGAGTTTACGAAGCTGTTCGTCTCCAGCCACAAAGCGTCCCTCTCCATGGGATGCGGGAGTACAGTAGGTTTCTCCGAGTTTCGCGCCGGCCAGCCAGGGCGAAACGTTGGATACCACCTTTGTATACACCATCTTGGAAATATGCCTGTTGATGGTATTGAAGGTGAGCGTGGGGGAGTCCTCGGTCTGTCCCACGATCCTGCCATAGGGAACCAGTCCCAGCTTAATCAGGGCCTGGAAGCCATTACAGATCCCCAGGCACAGACCGTCCCGCTGATCCGTTAACTTCCTTACGGCTTCTTTGATCTTGGCATTCTGGAAGGCTGTGGCAAAGAATTTGGCGCTTCCGTCCGGTTCGTCTCCGGCTGAAAAGCCGCCGGGGAGCATGATGATCTGTGCCTGTCCGATGGCCTTTTCAAATTCTTCCACCGACTGCCTGATATCCTCTGCCGTCAGGTTACGGAATACCTTGGTCACCACCTCGGCGCCCGCGCGTTCAAATGCCTTCGCGCTGTCGTATTCGCAGTTGGTTCCCGGGAACACGGGGATGAACACCCTAGGGCGCGCCACCTTTTCCTTACAGACATGAATCTGCCCTGCCCGATAGAGCCTGTCGCCAGAAAGGTCCATACCTTCAGGGGAAAGCCCGCCTTCCGGCGCGGCTACGCTGGGGAACACCTTTTCCAAAGGCGCCTTCCAGGCATCCAGCATTTCGTCCAGGGAGACCGTCTCCTTTCCGCAGACGAAAATCGGTTCTTCGGTGACGGTTCCGATGCGTTCGTGGGCAAAATCCACTTCGGCCAGCCTGTCCGCAGGAACCTCCACCAGGATATCGCCCAGAGAATTCTCAAACAGATCTTCGATGTCAATGTCCTCTGCCAGGGCAACGCCCAGACGATTACCGAAAGCCATCTTGGACAGGGCCGCAGCCACGCCCTTGCTGTCCGGGGCATAGGCGGATACGATCACTCCTTTGCGTTCCAGCTCCCTAACCTTATCGTACAGGGCACAGACTTCCTCATATACCGGTATGTCGTAATCGTCCCGCTGGATACAGAAACGGATCACTTGGTTTCCAGGCTTTTTCAGTTCCGGGGTGATCACATCCCCTGCTTTTGCCACATCCACGGCAAAGGATACCAATGTGGGCGGCACGTCGATTTCATTGAACGTGCCCGACATGGAATCCTTGCCGCCGATGGAGGGCAGCCCGTATCCTACCTGGGCGTCGAACGCGCCCAGAAGCGCCGCGAAGGGCTGACTCCATCTGGACGGTTCCTCCGTCATCCTTCTGAAATATTCCTGAAAGGTAAACCGAATCCCACGATAGTCTCCGCCCGAAGCCACGATCCTGGCCATGGATTCCGTCACCGCATAGATCGCCCCATGGTAAGGGCTCCAGGAGGACAGATAGGGATCGAAACCATAGCTCATCATGGTTACCGTATCCGTCTTTCCATCCAGAACGGGAAGTTTGGCGATCATGGCCTGCGCCTCGGTGAGCTGATATTTTCCTCCGTATGGCATGAGCACGCTGCCGGCGCCGATGGAGGAGTCGAATTTTTCCACCAGTCCCTTCTGGGAACACACATTCAGGTCGGAAAGCAGGGCGAGCCATGCCTTCTTCACCTCTCCCGCTTCCAGCGCCTGCCCTGCGGCAGGAACGGCATATTTGTCAAAATAGCTGGTTCCTTCCGCCGGGATATCCACGTATACATCCGTCTCCTGATGTGCGCCGTTGGTATCCAGGAAAGCGCGGGAAATATTCACGATCTCTTTCCCCCTCCAGCTAAGCACCAGGCGGGGTTCCTCTGTCACCACGGCCACGCTCACCGCTTCCAAATTTTCTTCTTTCGCATAAGATAGGAACCGTTCCACATCCCCAGGGGAAACCACCACGGCCATCCGTTCTTGGGATTCGGAGATCGCCAGTTCCGTTCCATCCAAGCCCGCATACTTCTTCGGCACCTGATCCAGATCCACCCGAAGCCCGTCCGCCAGCTCTCCGATGGCTACGGACACGCCGCCCGCGCCGAAATCATTGCATTTTTTGATCAGCCTGCTGACCTCCGCCCTCCGGAACAGTCGCTGGATTTTACGCTCCGTAGGCGCGTTTCCCTTCTGCACCTCGGCCCCACAGGTCTCAATACTCGCCTCCGTGTGTACCTTAGAGGAACCAGTGGCGCCGCCGCAGCCGTCCCGGCCAGTTCGTCCGCCCAGAAGAATGATGATATCTCCCGGATCGGAGGTTTCCCGGATCACGTTTTTCCGGGGAGCCGCCCCCATCACCGCGCCGATCTCCATCCGCTTCGCCACATAGTCGGGATGGTAGATCTCCTTCACATAGCCCGTCGCAAGCCCAATCTGGTTGCCATAGGAAGAATAGCCGTCCGCCGCGCCGCGTACCAGCTTCTTCTGGGAAAGTTTGCCCTTGAGCGTATCGGCCACGGGCACCGTGGGATCCGCCGCGCCCGTGACGCGCATCGCCTGATATACATACCCCCGTCCGGAAAGCGGATCGCGGATGGCGCCTCCAAGACAGGTGGCAGCTCCGCCGAAAGGCTCGATCTCCGTGGGATGGTTATGGGTCTCGTTTTTGAAGAAAACAAGCCATTCCTCCGTCTTGGGCCCATTTCCGTAATCCATTTCCACAGGGACGATCACGGAGCAGGCATTGATCTCGTCGGATTCCTCCATATCCGCAAGCTTTCCCTCTTTTTTCAGTTTGCGCATCCCCATCAGCGCAAGATCCATCAGGCAGACGAACTTGTCCTCCCGTCCTTTAAAAATCTCTTCCCTTGTATCCAGATAACTCTGATATGTCCCTTCGATAGGCGTGCGGTAATAGCCTTCGCCAAACTCCACATGCTTCAATTCCGTGGAAAAGGTGGTATGACGGCAATGGTCTGACCAGTAGGTATCCAGCACCCGAATCTCCGTCATGGATGGATCGCGCTTCTCCTCTTTGTTAAAATAACCCTGTATATGTTCAAAATCCCGGAACGTCATGGCCAGTCCCAGGGAAGCGTACAATTCTTCCAGCTCTTTTGGACGCATCCGAATAAAACCGTCCAAAACCTTCACATCCGCCGGCTCCTCGTATGCGGTTTCCAGCGTTTCTGGCTTCTCCAGGCCCGTTTCCCTGGAATCCACCGGGTTGATGCAGTAAGCCTTAATTCGGCCAAATTCCTCGTCCGTCAGCGAACCAGTGATCAGATAGGTCACCGCCGTGCGTATGATGGGCTCCTCTTCCTCATTCAGGAACTTCACGCACTGAACCGCGGAATCGGCTCTCTGGTCAAACTGCCCGGGAAGATATTCCACGCTGAAAACACGCCCGTTCTCAGGAATCCCAATCTCCTCCGCATAGAGCACATCCACCGGCGGCTCTGAGAAAACCGTTTTGCAGGCCGCTTCAAACACGCCGTCGCTGATGCGTTCCACATCATAACGGATGAAGATCCTTACGTCCTCTATCGACTTTAAGTTCAAGTAATTCTTCAGATCGCTCTTCAGTTCCCTCGCCTTTCCGGCGAAAGGAGCTTTCTTTTCCACATAGATACGCCTTACGTTTCCCATCAACGCTTTTCCTCCATCCTTGTACCGGTATCGTCAGTGCTGCCACGCATTTTCTTCCCAGATCTTCCGGGTGGTATGCTCATTCTTAATTATACAGGTTTCAACAGTTTTTTCAATCGGCATTCCGCCAATTTTCGCGCAAAACACATGAAGCCTGCGTCTTCGCTTTACTCCTCATACACCAGTCCCTGCAGGACGTACATTAACTCCCTGTCCACCATGCTCTCCGAGAGTCCCATGGTCTGAGCGCTGACCCTAAGTCCTTCCAGCACATAGAATAGGTTTCTGGCCGCTCCCTCCGGATCCACGCAGCAGAATTCTCCGCTCTCCACTCCGGCGCAAAGCAGCCCGGTAAGCATATCCACCATTTCCGAAAATCGGGTGCACATGGGATTTTCCCGTTTAGGCAGTTTGGCTTCAAAAAAGTATTCATAGGTTGCCACAGCCAGGCAGTTTTTCCTCCGCAGGATATCCCGCTTCTGCTCCCGCAGGAAAAACAGCAGCATGTCCGCTGCCCCAGCGTTATCCGGAAATCCGTCCGGAAGCGGATCATAGTTTTCCATTCTCTCCGTCTCCAGCACTTCTCGGAACAGCGCCTCGGTGCTGTCAAAGTACAGGTACAGGCCGCCCCTACTGATGCCGCATGCATCCACGATATCCTTCATCGTCACGTTTTTGAATCCCTTCTCCACAAAAACCTGACGGGCTGTCTCCACAATGAACTGTTTTTTCTGAACTGATTTCTCCCCCATGCCAAGGCTCCTTCATTCCAGTTTCGGGCAACGAATCTATGTTCCGCCGCGCCCTATCTATCTTATTATAAATGATGCTGGAAGTCAAATACACTGTGAAGGCAGATAAACGCAGGAATGTCCCGGCCGGCGCCTGATTCCTGAAACACTTCTGTTTCGGCGCCGGACGGGACATTCCTGCGTTTATCGTGGCCATGGATGCTTTCAGGAGGATGCTCTCAAAACAGTTCCTACTTCCAAGGCTGCATGGAAAGAGCATCCGTCCAACCGGATACAGGAAGGCCGGGATTTTCAATATCAGTATCCATATCTTTTTCTATGATAAAGCAGCATAAAGATGGAGACCCAAAACATGATTCCCTCCGCAACCGGCACTGCCAGCCATACGCCGGTTATCCCCCAGAAACGCGGCAATAAAAGGATGCCGCCGGACAGCAGGCCGAACGTCCGTAAAAAGGAAAGGAACGCAGATATCTTCCCATTCGACAGAGCCGTAAACATGGCGGAAATAAAGATGTTCAGGCCGCAGAACAAAAAACTATAGGCAAAAATCCGGAATCCGCTGACCGCAATCCGATAGACTTCCGATGTATCGGGCGCAAACAGTTGTACGATATAAGGGCCTCCCAGCAGGGAAATCACGAATACCGCCAAAGATGCCGCTGTGACAAAACCGATGCAGATCCGGAGCACTTTCTTTTGCCGCACAGTATTTTGATTCCCGTAGTTGAAACCGATCAACGGCGAAACGCCCATGGAAAAACCGATATACAGAGTATTCAGAAGAAACTGTGCATAAATCAGGATCGTAATAGCCGCAACCCCATTTTCTCCTAACATATCCATCATCGTAATATTGAATAAAAAGGTGGTGACGGCAGCTGCCAATTGGCCCACCATTTCAGACGAACCGTTTAAACAACTTTCCTTAACCACTCCCCATTTCCACTTCGGTTTCGTCAAAGAAAGAGCGCCATTGCTTCGGATGAAAAAGATAACTCCTACGACCGCCGGAATGAGATATCCACAGCCTGTCCCCAATGCCGCCCCTCTGATACCAAGGCCGCAGAGTACGATAAAGACGTAATCCAAAATCAGATTCGTCAGACCCGCTATAACAGACAGCCCAAATCCCATCCCCGGTTTTCCTGCGGTCACAAATAAATTGGAAAATACGGTTTGCATCATATTTGCCGGAAAAAACAGGAACAGAATCCCTAAATAACCTTTACAGTAAGGGAAAAGCAAATCGCTCGCGCCAAGCGCATATACAAGTTGATCTATCCATATGGTTCCGGCCGCAAGGAGTATCAGGCCCATCCCTCCGGCCAAAAGGATAAGTACCGTAAAATCTTCCTTGGCCTCTTGGATTTGTCCGGCGCCCATTTTTCTGGAAATAATCGCATTTCCTCCTGCAGCGACCATTGTTCCGAGCCCCACAGCGATGTTGATGACAGGACACACGATATTGATAGCAGAGAGCGCATCCGTGTTGACAAACCGGGCCACAAAAACTGTATCCACAACGGTGTACAATCCCATAAATATCATCATGACAATGGTAGGAAACGCAAAGCGCATCAATGAACGCGCATTCCAATCCCGGGCCAAAACGTTTTCATTCATCATAACCGCCATTCCGCCGCCGATGGGCAGCATCAAAGGAGCCTTCCCGCTCTGTTCTAACCTGTAAATTAAAATGTGTATGAAGTACACGCTTTTTCGGCAAAATCATCCGCTGGACAGGATATCCAAATTCCATCAGAAGCTCTGATTCCACAAATCCGAGCTGTCGATATGCCGCACGCTGCCCTGTATCAGCCCTATCACCCTCCCGAAACGTTGTGATACTAATTTCCCGATCCGTAAATATGCGATCCCGAATGAAATCCAGAAATGCTTCTCCTATCCCATATTGGCGGTACTGCGGATGAACCCCTAAAAACTCAATCCGGCCGGCCGCACGGGAAAAGGCCGCGCCGCCAACCACAATACTTTTGTCCCGTATCACCAATATCTGCCTTTGCCTGATAGAATAATTGAGACGTTTCAGGTGCTCTTGTGCATCAAAACAGGGAAAACCGTCGATGACGAGCGAAGCAAAATCCATCCACGCCGGAAGGTCCTCCAATTTGGCATAGGTAATCTGGGTTGCCATCTCGTTGGGAGCGGTCGGGTTCTTGTTCAGGGTAAACGCAAGCTGCAAAGGATAATATTTTCCCCTCCCCCTGTATTCCAAAGGTGGGTGTTTATACATGTCTTTGAAAATTCCTGTAAAAGCCTGTTGGCTCTCATACCCCGCATCCTGCGCAATCTCAAGGATCGATTTAGGAGAAAATACCAGCAGCCTTGCCGCTTCGGTCAGCTGCCTTCGCCGAATATAATCGTGCAGCGTCACTCCGACCGTATCCTTGAACATACGATGCAGATGATATTTGGAATAATGTACCCCTTTTGCAACCTTTTCCAAGTCCAGCCTTTCATCCAGATGCGTTTCCACATATGCGATCACGGCGCTGATATTTTCAACCTTACTTTGCCCCATATCAATAACCATGCCTTTCCATAACCTGCAAACTTCATTGCGTATGTAGTACGCTCTGCCACAGGCACAAAGTTGCGTGTTCCCATCTGCCCGCTTTACTGGGCACCCGAATCAATGAGGTCAAAAGTTCCTTTCTTTCAACCATCCTTTCACTAACATGATAGCAAACTCTTAAAAATATTTTTTCATCATTCTTGCGCTTTCCTGAACCCATATCAACCGCATGAATGAGGCTGTGGCAGCTGCATAGGCGGCCGCCGGGCCATTCATGCGGTTGGTATGCTCAGACGAACGGAATATTTGTAAATGGTTCAAAGCTATGATATGATGGGTAGGTTCCTGCCAGTCCCACAAGAAACAGGGGATTGAAAGAAGGATTACAAACCCACAGTGAGGAATCTGAAAGATGTTTCAGCGCTTTCATCCCTCCTGATTTGAGCGCGTGCTAATACGCGCAGATGAGATCACCTTGATTTGAGTGCGCGCCAATACGCGCAGACGGGATCACCTTGATTTGAGTGCGCGCCAATGCGCGCAGATGGGAGCCAAAATGATACGAACCTGTTTAAAGCCGCTTTCTTTCCTTCCTGCTGTTTTCATGATGTGTCTGATTTTCGGCTTTTCTGCCCAGGATGCCCAGGCCTCCGGACAGCTCAGCAATCAAGTCACCGTAAAACTGGTGGAAGCCTGCGAATCCGTCTTTGCCAAAGGATGGAGCGACCTGCAGATTTTTGAATATGCCCTCATGCTGGAGCATGCAGTTCGGAAAACCGCCCATATGGCAGAATATTTTCTCCTGGCAGTCACGGTCGCCCTCCCATTATATGGGTACCGCCTGAGAGGATGGCGTCTGATACTCGCCACCACAATCTTCTGTACTGCCTTTGCCTGTTTGGACGAGTATCACCAGTCCTTCGTGCCGGGCCGTTTCCCTTCCCTGCGGGATGTATGCATCGACTCTGCAGGGAGTCTGGCCGGCGTCTGTGTCACGCGTTTTCTCTGCTTTTTAAGAGAGAGGGCGCATTTTTGCCCTCTCTCCCAAAAAACCTCCCCTCCTGGCTGAACCGGCGCTCTATGCCCGTTTCAGGACCAGACATTCATAGGGCTTCAATGTCACGCTGCCTTCCAGCGGCGTTCCCTCCGGCACAACCGCAGCCGCAAATGGAAGCTCCAACTGTGTTTCTTCCCTGTTGAAGTTCTGGATAAACCAAAACTCCCCATTCCCTTCTCTTTTGGAAACAGCCACGCCATAAGGCAGCTTCCCGGTAAATTCTCCTGCAATCCCCAACTCCTGGATCAGTTTTCCATAGAAAGCGGAAAGGAAACCGTCTTCCGTCTCGCAGGCAAGATAATAGGCCTTTCCTTCCCCATATTCCCTGCGGGTCACTGCTGGAACCCCTTCATAATAATCCGTTTCATAGGACGCAAGCACTTCCACCTCTTCCACCGGATTGGAGATCTCGCGCAGACAGCCTACGGCCCATCTTTTACCGTCAAAGGTTAAGCTGTTGGGCTGATAGCAGGACGCGGCATCCATTTCTTCCGGCCTGATTCCCAAGACTTCTTCCAAAGGATGTTTTCCGATAAAACATAGATCCGTTTCATCCACCACGCCGCCAAAACAGGTGGATACATAGGCGCCTCCCCGCTTCACGTAGTCTTTCACCCGCTGCACATAGCCGTCCTTATACAGATAGGCCATAGGCGCCGTCACCAGCGTATAGCCTTCCATGGTATCATCTTCGCTGATGAAGTCAACTTCCACTCCTAGCTCCCAGAAGGCTTTGAAATGGGCCAGCACCGTATCCAGATAGGCCATATCCCGTCTCGGCCCCTGGATATCCTCCACAGCCCACCAGTTTTCCCAGTCAAAAAGGATCGCCGCCTTCGGCTCGTTGCAGGTGGAATATACGCTGTCGGAAAGGCGTTCCATCCGCTCTCCCAGTGCAGCAACCTCACGGAAGACCCTGGTATTTCCGCCGTTCTTATGATCCACAACGGCGCCATGGAATTTTTCCGAGCTTCCCCTTCCCTTCCTCCACTGGAAATACTGCACGCTGTTGGAACCGCAGGCAATGGCCTGCATGGAGGAAAGTTCATGCAGCCCGGGCCGTTTCTGGGTATTTAACGGCTTCCAGTTCACAATTGATGGCGTGCTTTCCATCAGCAGGAACGGGGCTTTTTTCAGGCTGCGCATCAGCGTATGCCAAGCCGCCGTATGCATGGCCACCTGCGTCTCGTCCGCCTGGCTGTGCCACTCCGGATAGGAATCCCAGGAAATGATGTCCAGCTGGGGAGCGAAACGGAAGTAATCATAGGGCTTGAAATCCAGCATCATATTAATGGTTACAGGAATATCGCTGTATTCCCGTAAGGCTTTGATTTCCTCCATACAGAAATCCTGCATCTGATGGCTCGAAAACCGCTTCCAATCCAGCGTAAGGCCATGGGTGCTGTTTTCTCCGTTTTCCATCGGACTGTGGATCTGAGACCAATCCGTATAGGTATGGCTCCAGAAGGAAGTCCACCACGCATGGTTCAGAGCATCCAGCGTCTTGTACTTCTCCTTCAGCCATTCCCGGAACGCTTCCTGGCACAACGGGCAGTAGCAGGCGCCTTCTCCCGTATTCCCCCCGTATTCATTGGACAGATGCCATAGGATCACGCCGGGATGCTTGCCGAATCTGGAGGAAAGCTTCTGGTTGATTGTTTTCATCTTTTGGCGCATCACCGGGGAAGTGGCGCAGAAATTGTGCCTTTCTCCAGGAAGATTCCGAACCCCGTTGGGCAGCACCTGCCTCACCTCTTCGTATTTCGCGCTCATCCAATGGGGGACGGCGCCGGTAGGCGTAGCCAGAATGGTGTAAACCCCGTTTTCATAGAGCCTGTCTATGATCTCCCCGAGCCAGTCCAGCCTGAATTCCCCTTCTGACGGCTCCAGTTTCGTCCAAGAAAAAATCCCCAAGGATACGCAGTTCACGTGCGCCTGTTTCATCAGTTGGATATCCTCCTTCAGGACATCCGGGTAATCCAGCCACTGATCTGGATTATAATCCCCACCGTGCAATAGCTTCGGATACTTGCTGATCACGTCCTTCCTCATAAATTCCCTCTCTTTCTGCCGCCCTCCAGCGGCGCGCCCGTTTATCAGGCCTTTTTGGATTTTTATTCCAACACTTAACCAAAAAAGCCTGAAACAACCGTTTATCACGGTTATTTCAGGCTTTCCGTTACAGGAGCAGTAGGAATCGAACCCACATCGATGGTTTTGGAGACCACTGTTCTACCTTTGAACTATGCTCCTACAGGCTCTTACCGAACCGACGAGTCATATTATAGCACAGAGGACAGACAAAAAGCAACCCTTTTTTACAATCATTTTATAATCAATTTATAGCCTATTTCCATTCGATATGAAGCAAAATCCCGTTTCCAATAGAATCCCTTTTAAAGGCAGTCAGAAAGAACATAATACCCAACACAGCCCGCTTCTCATCAAAAGCAAAACGCCGGCCAAACCGTCACCTGCGAATCTGGTAGGCGATATAGGCGTCATCCTCAAAGACCACTTCCATATTCTCCTCGATCCATTCCCAAGGAAAATCGTCCGTATTCCTTTCATAGGGCCAGATGAGCCCGTTTCCCTCCGGGCCGGTCTGGATCTTGTCCATCAACACATAATCCGGCTTTTCATCCGTCATCACGAGCGACTTGCCCCTGCATTTTTCCAAATGGAAATACAGATTCAGCCTGGCGTATACGTCCCCCACCAAAACGGTGTCCACCTTCGTTTCGTCCAGCTGCTGCAGGGCCGCATAAATGTGGTTATCCCGACTGTCATAGCCCATATGATAGGAGGGCCTTATACAGCTGCACAGGACAAAGCAGAAAACCGCGGCCGTCGGAAGGATGCCGCCTGCCCTTCCCTTCCATTTCCCTTTCGGCAACGCGGCCGAAAAAAGGCTGAAACCTCCCCGTCCCACAGCCAGGCAGAGCCAATATCCCGCCAATGTGAACATCATAGCGAACACGCTTCCCATATATGTGAATACGCGCAGATAGGGAAATACGCACTGTATGAATAAAAAGACGGGAACCATGATCGTCAGTCCCGAACAATACAAGATCAGGAAGAAGCAGGAACGCTCCTTTTGCCGAAAAGCCCGAATGCCCCGTATCAGCATCACCGCCAGGGCGGCCAGGATCAACACTGCAAACACACCTGCCCCGCCATGGTATACCTGATCCAATACCTGCATCAGATAAGAACCGATCCCGCTCAGAAATTGGCCGCGCTCCACGCTCTGGATGTTCGGGTCCGACAGCATTGCGCGCATCCCGCGCAGGAACGCGGCTGCCGGGGAACTCAGGATCATCTGCACATGGCCCATTCCATAATAGACGCTCCCCTCTTCCTTCACCAGGAAATTGGAGCCGATGGCGAGCCAGATCACCGTATAGAGGCCGAAGGTTACGGCCGCAGCCCCCGCAGAGGCGGCAATCAAGGAAAGCAACCGTCTGTAATCTCTACAGATCAGCAGGAAAGCGCCGCCTGCCAGGCAGATGGGAACCACCCAATACAGGTTGCTCGGAATCGTGTACAGCCCGCCCGTTAAGCAAGCTGCAAAGCCGAGATAGTGTCCGATCCTGCCCTTCCACGAAAGAGCTTCCCCTTCAGGTACGCAGATTTCATACAGCAAATTCACCGCCCCCAGCAGGAAAAAGCCGGAAAGGGCATAGCCGCGGCCCTGTACCGCCTGCTGGGTCACATGATACATTCCGGCGAAAAGCCCGGTTCCCAGAACTGCCCAGCCGGGCTCCGCCTCCTTCTTCAAAATACGGTATAACAGGATCAGGCTTCCCAGGGAGGCCGCAAAGGACACGCCCCGCAGCCCTAACCAGGGATTCCCAAGCTTGTTCACCACCGCTGACAGGGCGGAAAAGAATACGTGGTTATTGGGGAGAGGCCAATGGATCATGGAATAGATCACTCCCCTGTCAATGAACATTTCATAAGTATATAATTCATCATACCAGGGCGGCATGGCAAAAAGACGCCAAAGATAATAGCACGCCAGAGACGAAAACAGAACGGAAAACGGCGCATTGCCTCTCACCCATGAAATTCCTTTCTCATACCAGGGCGCCTTTCCTTCTTTGGAAACTTCCTGCCCTTCCATCTTCCTTCCCGCCATCTTCCTTTTCCTTTCTCGTTATTCCAGTTCGCTCTTTCCGGTATACAATTCATAGTACCGTCCCTGCTGGGCCAGCAGTTCTTCGTGGGTGCCCCGTTCCATGATTTCCCCGTGCTCCAGCACCATGATAGCGTTGGCATTGCGCACAGTAGAAAGGCGGTGGGCAATCACCAGTGTGGTACGATCCGCCATGAGGCGATCCATTCCATGTTCGATGTGTTTTTCCGTCCTGGTGTCCACGGAGCTGGTCGCCTCATCCAGGATCAGAATGGGCGCTTTGGAAATGGCTGCCCTTGCGATGTTCAAAAGCTGTCTCTGCCCCTGGCTCAAGTTCGCTCCATCGCCTTCTATCAGGGTATCATAACCTTTTTCCAGGCGCATGATAAAGGAATGGGCGCTGGCCGTCCTGGCGGCCTGCTCCACCTCTTCGTCGGTGGCATCCAGCCGGCCATATCGGATATTTTCCCTGATGGTTCCGGTGAAAAGATGGGTATCCTGGAGAACCATCGCAATATTCCGCCGAAGGTCGTCCCTGGCGATATTCCGCACATCCTCCCCATCTATGGTAATCTTCCCTTCATCGATATCATAAAACCGATTGATCAGGTTCGTGATGGTGGTTTTTCCCGCCCCGGTGGAGCCCACAAAAGCAATCTTCTGTCCCGGCTTTGCATACAGGGAAATGTGCTTCAAAATGGTCTTATCCGGTTCATATCCGAAAGTCACATCCTCCAGCCTCACATATCCCTTCGGATTTGTGAGCCGAACGGCCGTTCTGGAATCCTCCTGTTCCGGCGCTTCGTCCATGACCGCAAATACCCGTTCCGCGCCCGCCAGTGCGGAAAAGATCGTATTCATCTGCATGGACAACTCATTGATAGGCCTGGAAAACTGCCTGGAATAATTCACGAATACAGTGAGCCCGCCGATGTCAAATCCCCTCAGCACGCACAACAGGCCGCCGATACAGGCGGTGAAGGAGTAGCTCACCTGCCCTAGGTTTCCCATTACCGGCCCCATGATGCCTCCAAAGAACTGGGCCTTAATCTGCTTATCCCGCAGGTCATAGTTCAGAAAGCTGAATTCTTCCTCCGCCACCTGCTCATGGCAGAATACTTTCACCACCTTTTGCCCTGTCACGGTTTCTTCTATATATCCGTTCAGCGTTCCAAGGGCCGCCTGCTGCGCTTTATAATATTTACGGCTTCGCATGGAGACGAAACGGGCCGCCTGCATCATCAACGGGATGGTCACTACCGTGATCAGCGTCAGCCATACATTCGTATAGACCATGAGGCAGAAGGTTCCGATTACATTGATGGCGCTGGAAATGATCTGCACCACTGTATTGTTCAACATCTCTCCCACCGCATCCACATCGTTTGTAAAACGGCTCATAATATCCCCGTGGTTGTTGGTGTCATAAAAACGAACCGGAAGCTTCTGGATCTTTCCGAACAGTTCGTTCCGGATCCTGAAAATCGCCTTTTGAGAAATCCCGATCATAATACGGGACTGCAGATACTGGGCCACGATTCCCACGCCATAGATACCTGCCATGAGGAAAATGGAAGAAAGCAGCTTTTCCACGCTCCCGTCTGCGGACGTTAAACTGTTGATAATAGGCCGGAGCATATAGGAGCCTGCCAGCATGGCCGCGGTATTGAAGATCACGCAGATCAGAACGATAATCAGCTTAGGAGTATCCTGTTGAATATAGGATAAAAGCCTTTTTATGGTCTTGCCCACATTTCCGGGTTTTCCCCCCATGCGGTTCCTTCCCCCTCTGCCCGGTCCATGTCCGCCAGGGCCGTGCCCCGGGCCGCCCTGAACCTGGGCCGCCTCGGCAGCATGGGCATATTTACGCAACAGGGCTTCTTTTCTCGTCTCATTCATGATGCGCTCACCTCCCTGTCCATCTGGGAATAGTAGATTTCCTGATAGGCCTGGCAGGACATCAGCAAGTCTTCGTGCCTGCCCGAGCCCACGATCCTTCCCTCATCCATCACCACGATCCGGTCCGCGTCCATTACGGAGCTGATTCGCTGCGCGATGATCAGTTTCGTGGTATCTCTCAACGTATCGGCAAAGCTTTCCCGAATCCGGGCCTCCGTAGCAGTATCCACCGCACTGGTGCTGTCGTCCAGAATCAATATCCTAGGCCGCTTCAGCAGGGCCCGGGCGATACACAATCGCTGCTTCTGCCCGCCGGAAACATTCACGCCGCCCTGCCCTAAGAAGGTGCCATATCCCTCCGGGAAGGTCTGCAAGAAAGCATCCGCCTGGGCTGCCTTGGAGGAGGCTAGCATTTCCTCCCTCGTAGCTTCTTCGTCCCCCCACATCAGGTTTTCTTCTATGGTTCCGGAGAAAAGCACGTTCTTCTGCAGCACCATCCCCACGCCGTTCCTGAGATTTCGCAGGGAATAGTCTCGCACATCCACGCCGTCCACCAGAATCCTGCCCTCATCCACATCATACAGCCTGGGAATCATGGAAACCAGGGTGGTTTTTCCGCAGCCGGTAGAACCGATGATACCCACGGTCTGGCCAGGTTCAATGGTCAGATCGATGCCGTCCAGCACCTTTTCTTGGCTTTCTTTATAATAGCGGAAGGACACGTTCTGAAATTCGATCCGGCCCTGTTCCACCTTTTTCTCCTTCTGCCCAGCCTCTTCGTCCGTCAGATCGACCTGTGTATCCAGCACCTCGTTAATCCGTTTCGCACTGGCAATCGCCCTGGAACTCATCAGGAATACCATAGCCAGCATCATCAAAGACATGAGCACCTGCACGATATAGGTGGTGAAAGCCGTCAGATTGCCCACAGGCATATCTCCCACCAGCACTTCTTTTCCACCCATCCAAACCACGGCCAGAGTGGTCACATTCATGAAAAGCATCATTAAGGGCATCTGGAAGATGACGATTCGAAACGCCCGCAGGCTGGAATCCTTCAAATCCTCATTGGATTTGGCAAAACGTTCCTCTTCATAGTCTCCGCGCACAAAGGATTTAATCACCCGTACATTCTGCAGTGTCTCCTGGATGTTGGAATTCACCCGGTCCAGCTTCTTCTGCATCACGTTAAACCGGGGAAAGGCGATCCGCATGATGAGGCCGATGGTCACAATCATCACCGGCATGATCACCAGGAATACCCTAGCCAGTTCCGGGCTCATAGAAACTGCCATAAGAATGGCTCCGATTAGCATTCCCGGCGCGCGCAGCATCATCCGCAGGGCCATCATGACCAGGTTCTGGACCTGCGTAATGTCATTGGTCAGCCTGGTCACCAGGGAGCCCGTGGAAAAGCTGTCGATATTGTGGAAAGAGAACTGCTGTACCTTTCGGAAACAGTCATTCCGCAGATCCGCGCCAAAGCTGATGGCAGCCTTGGAAGCGAACCACGCCCCGCCGATTCCTCCTCCCATCATCACGAATGCCGTGAGAATCATGATGATCCCCATTTCAATGATGTAGGGTACATTATGCTGCGCGGCTCCCACATTGATGATCTGCGCCATAAAGGCCGGGAGCAGCACCTCGCCCACCACTTCGGTAATCATCAGAAGCGGCCCTAAAATAAATGCATATAAATAAGGTTTGATGTATTTCCAGTATCGCTTCAATTCCTGCCTTCCTCCTTATCCAATCTGCCGTTTTCCTTTTCCATGTTCCGATAGACCCGTTCCATATACCGGCGAAACCGCTCCACTTCCTCATCGGTGAAGCCGGCAAAAAAGCATTTGTCAACTTCCTGAAAAACGCGGATACTTTCCTGTATCACGGCCTTTCCTTTCTCCGTAATGTTTACCTGGTTGATCCGATTGTCCGAATGGGCGGCTTCTCTGGTAATATACCCCCCCTTTTCCAGCTTTTTTAAGGAAACGGCAATCGCCGCTGCGGATACGTCGAATATTTCCGCCAGCTCCACCTGGGAACAGCTGGGCCGATGATTCAGGATCATCAACAGCCGGTGCTGCGAGGGGTAAACCCCTGTATTGCATACCTTCCTGTCTATATAACGGCGCAGCATGGTATCGACTCTGCGGAACATGCCGGCTGTCTGACGGGTAAGCTCACTCCTTTCTATCTCCATCCCGCTTTCGTCTCCTTTCTCACACCCTTCTCCTCCCACCGGATGGGTGAATGACGGGCCCGTCTAAGTTAATTAGTTAATCATTATCTGGTTAACCATTCTATCAGCATCTTTTTTATCTGTCAAGGGGAATCTTGTGTGCCTCGCGCAACCATGAAAACCATCCCTTAAAAGAAAAGCAACAATTCCGCCAATAGATACACGGATTCCTCCCTCTACAAGCCATACGAGGAATCATTCACGCATTGCAGAACCCTAAACTGCCTTTTTCCTGATTTGCAGCAACAAAAAAATAATACCAATGCCCATGAAAATATGACCGATTCCTGCTATTCCGGAAATAGAAGCATCCATTCCGGCGCTCAGTTTCGTCCCCCATACCTGCGTCAATCCTCTCATGAGAAAACCAAGGCCGGTAATATTTAATCCCAGATGGTAAACCGTCAAAATTTTCCCCGTGTTCTTCCCCGAAAAGGAAAAGGATTTTTCGGCAAGCATGAGCGCTAGGAAGAAAAGCATACCCAATAAAAAATAATGTGTGTGCATGACGGACAGGTTTGTCTTACCCAGAAAATGGCTGAACCTTGTAAACTCTCTGTAAAACACTCCAAAAATCATGGCGACGACAGCGTAGATCAAGGCCGTATTTGCATAACGCTTTACCATTTAATTTTCCTCCTTTTATGTGATTTTCATTTGTTTTGCGGCGATTTATAAAGCTGCCAGCACATCAAAACGATCCATACATAGGCAAGCGTTTTCGGTATCATTAGTATGCCGACAAGCGGAAATGTCCCGCTGAACATGACGACGGGAAGATAGAATCCAAACGACAGCGCCACCGCAAGCGGCATGAAACGAAATACCTTGTCATTCGTCTTCCGGGTCTCCTGTAAAAAGATAACAATGATAATAATTCCCATGAAAGCAAAGGGAATATTGCGTAAAATCCCATACGACAACGGCTGCCTGTATAAAAGCCACTGATTTTGCGGAAGCAGGCAAAGCGCAATCCGAATAACGCACAGTCCCCACATCATTCCTGTAAGGCCTTTTTGATCTTTTACCTGATTACGGTCACGCCAGATATAATAAAGGATCAGATAGAAAATAGTCATAGTAATGGATGTGATAAATTTCCCAATCCCCAGTGATGCCGCATGCGCTTCCAAACCTGTGGTCCAAAGCGCATAAACGCGCGGAATTAAATGAAAAGAATCCCCCGCACCAAGCAGCACAGCCATAATCCCGGCCTTTCGCACCAATGGATCCTTTCCTTTGGTCAGCATGGTAAATCCCGCAATGACTGCGAAGCCGAGATAAAAGATATCAAAAACAGTTTCTGCAATTGCCTGTGGCATAGTTTTTCTCCTTATCGCTTAATAAAGCGTCCTCTTTACGATTGAAATGAAAAAATAGAGATCCGGCATCGGCGCCTTTGCTTTCAACAGCATAGTCATATTTCCCATGACAAATCGCGCGAATTGTTGCTTGGAAAATTGCTCGTTCCAAATATCCCCCCTTATCTTGGCATCCTGTTCCATACATTGGAGCAAAGCCGCTTCCAGTACGCCTTGCATGGAAGCCATTCGCGTTTGTCCCAATGCCTCCAGGCCTCCAAGGCTGTTCATGAGTTTTCCTGCGGACTGGTCAATTCGCTCCCTCAGAAAAATAAATATTTCTTCCAGCTGGCCGCAAAAAGAATCAGCAGTAATTACAGTTCGCATTTCAAGCAATGTCTGCATCCAATATTCTTCTGTCAGTGCAAGCAGAATTTCGTCTTTGTTTGAGAAGTAATTGTACATGGTTCCAGTCGCTATACCGGCTCTTTGGGCGATCGTACGGATATTAACAGCATCTATCCCATCCGTATCCGCAATGCTGCGTGCAACCTTCAACACCGTATCGCGCAGGGTATCATCTTTTCTTCGCACATGATTTTCCTTTCGCATTCCATAAATGAACATGTTCATTTATAGAATACACAATCTATACCGTATTGTCAATCATAAAATGGAAACCATGGCCGGTAAACAGGACGTCATCCTGGAAGCGTTCGCATACTTCCGGCAATAGCCCTATGCGCTTCGCCCTCTGGCCCCAAAAGGGAGGAGCGCATGCCCATCATCCGGAAACTACCAGCTATTTTTCAAAGCCTCGGAAAATTCATGCCAGTTATCAAGGAATTGCCTAAGCAAGCCTAAGATTCTATCGAAAATACCCCTCTAGTATCTCCACAGCGATTTCCCTCGCCTTCGAGCTGGATACTTCCTCGTTCGCTGTCTCATCAAGGTGCACACAGAAATAAATCCTCTCATCGGCCAGATCCGCAAACCCAGTGTACCAAGCATCGATGACAACGCCCGCTGCCTTGCCCATTCCGGTTTTTCCGTAAATCATAATCCCCGTTTCTTCCGATTCTGGCAGCAACATAACCTGCATTAACCGGTCTATCGTTTCCCTGGAATAATCGGAATGGACGCCGAAAATGCGTTCCATGACCTCTGTCTGTTCTTTTGGTGAAATTTTTAACGACGATTCGATCCAGAATCCGGTCAGGGCAGGATTCTGGTTATTGCTATTCAGCCGTCCATCCCAATCGGAAATGTCCCGATTGCCGTATGCAAGATGATCCAGCCCATCCTGTATTCTGTCCTTTCCGATTTCGTCGATCACCTGCCGAAAATACCAGACGCAGGAGGTACGGAATGCCTCATCGAAGCCGATATCCCTATTCCAATCCCCGTTCCAGAATATCTCACCGCTCCAGGTCCGGACGGACTGACCCGGATCCACGATGCCATTCTCCAGGGCGAGCAGGGAAGAAATGATTTTAAAGGTGGAACAGGGAGAACGCTGGATGATGGCCGCTTCCTGATTATAGACTCTATAACAGTTTTCAGCCGGATCGTAGAGGACGGCTGAACCATTTATCCCATGGAAAAGTTTTGCCCAGTCCGTCTGCTGCAAGAAAAGGGGCTCTGCATTTGTTTCCTCTGCAGCTTCCGCCCGGGACAGGGTTCCACCATTCATCAATTCAGCCGATGGCGGCGTCTCTGCCGGCCGTTGCTGCTCTTTCCTCCTGGATCCTCCCCGCCGTCCGCTTCCTTCTATTGACGGCTGTACCTGCTGTGAATGATCTTCCATGACCTGGGAATCGGCCGGAGGCCCACCCGCATGCCGCCCGTCCGTGGGACCCGCATTCTGCCCGGCACAGCCCGTCAAACTCAAAAGAAGTCCCACCAAAAGAGCCCCCTTGATAGGATTTATCCAATTCAATTTTTTCATATTTCCTCTCATTCCGCCGCGCAAGCGGCATTTTAATCAGCGGAAACTTTGGGACGCGCAGCGTCACAAAGTCCGAGATTGAAAATGTCAATTTTCAATCTTGCTCCTATCCGCCCGCTTTAGCGGGCATACTAATCAGGGAGATAGAAAATTTTAATTTTCTATCTTTGCTCCCATCCGCCCGCTTTAGCGGGCATACTAATCAGGGAGATAGAAAATTTTAATTTTCTATCTTTGCTCCCATCCGCCCGCTTTAGCGGGCATACTAATCAGGGAGATAGAAAATTTTAATTTTCTGTCTTTGCTCCCATCCGCATGCAAATCACGCGCTCAAATCAAAGAGGTTGAAAGCGTCTTTCCTTCAGCCTTGTTCCTATGTACCACAGCCAATCTTTCTATGATTCTACCACAACTCTCCCTCCCATCCTACTAAATCATTTCTTAAATTATCTCTCAGAAGGGAAGGGCCCTTTTCCCCCTTGTCATGCTTTCTCCTGGGCCATTCCCCCTTGGGCGGTATCGATATCCTGGCAAGGACGGGAAAAAGAACAAGGGAAGCGTCCAGGCTCCCTCGGAATGCCCCTCATGTACGGAATCGGAAAATACAGGAACATCCTTTCCATGAGTGGCATGGTTAATTTTTTGTAAAATGGCCCTTTCAATCATACCACTCGTGCATATAATAGGATACAGGCATGCCAAACTATAGTTACGGGAAACTCCGGTATCCGGCCGGAAAAGATAGGAGAGATAATTATGCGAAACGAGAAAGTACAGAAACTGGTCATGACGGGCGTATTTGCTGCCCTGTCCTACGTGGTTTTCACCTTCCTGCAGATTAAAATTACCCTGCCCGGCGGCGACGCCACGTCCATTCATTTGGGCAACGCAGTATGCGTCCTGGGCGCATTGATCCTGGGTGGCCTTTACGGAGGGGCCGGCGGGGCTATCGGTATGACCATCGGCGATCTTTTCGATCCGGTCTACGTATTGTATGCCCCAAAAACCTTTGTCTTAAAGCTGTGTATTGGGCTGATCACCGGGCTGATCGCCCATAAATTCGGACGGATCACCCAGATACAGGACCGGAAGCGTATCTTTCTCTGGACGCTTCTGGCAGCCGTGGGCGGCCTGCTTTTCAACGTGATCTTCGATCCGCTGGTGGGATACTATTATAAACTGATCCTTCTGGGCAAACCGGCTGCGGAACTCACGCTGGCATGGAATGTGGCCTCTACCTCCATCAATGCCGTCACCTCCACCATCGTATCCGTGGCGGTCTATCTGGCGCTGCGTCCTGCCCTGCAGAAAGCCGGGCTGTTCTTCCGAATCGGGAATGAGAACGGCAACTGACAAGCATTGCAGGGTGCGATGAACCAAAGTCTTCCCTTTTACGTAAGAAATTTGCAAGAAAAAAACAGGCTTTCGATAAGAAACAGCCCATCCGCCTTTGGTATGATAAATACGAAAGGCAGGCGGGCTGTTTTATTCCTTAGAAATTTCCTACAGAAGCCTGCGTTATCGTACTCCACATCAACCAGACAGGGAATCGCGCGTTCCGTACATCCGTACAAAAAGCCGCCCAGGGCGGCAGATAGGAGCCACATATGGAAAGGAAACCCAAGCATATTTCAAATCTCAATCCTATTCCCATCCGTGTGCAAGGCACACACGCAAGCCAGGAGATTGAACATTTTAATTCTTCCTCCGTCTTCCCGGATGGAAAACAGACGGGATCCCCTTTCACCTGCTGTTCTTTTGTCACCATGGATCCCCTTCCTTCGGACAGTCCGTGCGTTAACAGCCCTATTCCGCCTGGCATCCCCTCCGGCACGAAAAGGATCGCTCTGCTTTTCGGCGGCTGTTCCCCGGAATATGGTGTCTCGCTCCACTCGGCCCATGCAGTGGCGTGCTGTCTGGACCGAGAACGCTATGAGCCGGTTCTAGTGGGCATCTCCCGTCAGGGAGACTGGTTCCTTTATCGCGGAAAGGAAAGCAAAATCGAGGACGATACCTGGTCAGAGGACGAAAACCTTATTCCGGTGTCTCTGTCCCTAAACCGCTCTGACCACGCTCTTCTTCTGCTCGGAAAAGGACGGGCCGAAAAGCTTCCTATTGACGCTGCCTTTCCCATCCTTCACGGCATAAACGGGGAGGACGGCACCGTACAGGGCGTGCTGGAGCTGGCCGGAATCCCGGTGGTGGGCTGCGGCGTCCTTTCTTCCGCCCTCTGCATGGATAAGGACAGGGCGCACAGGCTCGTACAGGCGGCTGGGATACCGGTTCCCCGCTCCCAGCTCATCGGCCGTCATACGACGCAGGAACAGATCCTTGATCTGGCCGAAGCGATCGGCTGGCCTGTGTTCGTCAAGCCTGTCAAATCCGGCTCCTCCTTTGGAATTACGAAGGTTTCCTGTCCGCAGGCGCTTTCCGACGCCGTAAAACTGGCCTTTTCTTATGACGATACCATTCTACTGGAGGAATCCATTTCCGGATTTGAGGTAGGATGCGCCATTCTGGGGAACGACAAGTTGACGATAGGAGCGGTGGATGAAATCGAGCTTTCGGAAGGTTTCTTTGATTTTACGGAAAAATATACCCTGAAAACCTCCGCCATCCATGTCCCTGCCAGAATCGACGAACGGACGGCCGAACGGATCCGTCAGATCGGAATACGTATTTACCGGGCGCTCTCCTGTCAGGGATTTGCCCGGGTAGACATGTTTCTGGCCGACTCCGGCGAGATCTATTTTAACGAAGTCAACACCATTCCCGGATTTACAGCCCACAGCCGTTTTCCGGGCATGCTGGCGGCAGCCGGCCAATCCCTTTCACAGATCATCGCCACAGCGATAGAATTATCCCTGGAAAATGCAGCCGTTTACAGGAAAGCGGGAAATTAAATTATGCAGACAACCCAAACGAATCATCCGCTAATCGGAGGGCCAGATCTCTTTCGGATCCCCGCCGCCCTCCTGGTCGTTTCCATCCATACTTCCCCCCTTGGCTTCTTTGGCGGCGAGGCGGATTTCATCCTTACCAGAATTTTCGCGCGGATCGCTGTGCCCTTCTTTTTCATGGCTACCGGCTATTTTCTTCTGCCTTCCTGCCTGTTAAAACGTTCCGGGCCGTCCAAAGCCCTATGGATTTACATGAAAAAGCTGCTTTGCCTGTATCTGGCTGCCACCCTCCTCTACTTTCCCGTCAACATTTATGCAGGCCATCTGCAGGGCAGGACGCTTCTTCCTCTGCTGCGCATGTTCCTGTTTGAAGGCACGTTCTATCATTTATGGTATCTTCCCGCCTGTATCCTCGGAGTCCTCCTTCTGTTTCTGGGAAGCCGCCTTCTACCCTTCGGCGCCCTTTTTGCCGTCACCGTCCTGCTCTATCTCTTGGGCCTGCCGGGCGACAGCTACTATGGTTTCCTTCCGGAGGGCAGCGCGGTAAAAGGGATCTATGATCTTATGCTAGATATATTCCATCAGACACGGGGCGGATTATTCTATGCTCCCCTTTTTCTCGCGGAAGGGATGGGAATCAGACTGCTTTCGGAACGCCCTGTTGAGAGGGAAAAGCGTAGCAATCATTCTCACAGCCCCCATTTACAGTCTAATTCCACCCGGCCTGTACCGGATGCGCCCTTCGAAGGAATTGTTCCAAAGGTAAAATCGGGCCTGATGGGCAGACATGCGCTGCTTTGGGCCGGTTTCCTATGCTGCCTGGCAGGAATGACGGCCGAGGGCCTTGCGCTCCATCGCCTGAACGCGCAAAGACATGACAGCATGTATCTGACCCTGCCCTTTTGTATGTTTTTCCTGTTTTCCCTGCTTCTGGCCGTCCGCCGGCCCCCATCCAAACATCTAAGGAACCTGTCCACTTGGATTTATTTGATCCATCCCCTGGCGATCCTCCTGGTGCGCGGCATAGGTAAAGCGATTCACCTAGAACATCTTTTGATTGAAAACAGCCTGATCCACTTTTTTTCCGTCTGCCTGATCTCCTGGGCTGCGGCCGTTGTTATCTGCCTCCTTCCCGCTGCCTTGGGAAAGCGCCGTTATCTGCCCTGCACCTATGATTCCGAACAGCCGCTGCCCTCACCTGCCGTTTTTGGGAAAAGCATCTTCCCGCAGCAGTCCCGGGCCTGGATAGAACTGGATACGGAAAATCTGCGCCATAATCTAGCCGCCTTGAAGAGCCTGCTTCCTCCGGGATGTGCCCTGATGTGTGTCCTAAAGGCCAATGCCTACGGGCACGGAGCCGTCCTCCTTGCCAGACTGCTTAACCGCCTGGGAATAAACGATTTCTGTGTAGCTACCCTTTCGGAAGGGATCAGTTTGCGCAGGAACGGCATATGGGGTGAAATCCTGATCCTGGGATACACCCACCCGGATCAATTTCCTGCCCTCGCCAAATACCGCCTCACACAGACTGTCCTAGACGAGTCCTATGCCAGGCAGTTGAACGCCTGTAATAGAAAGCTGAACGTCCACCTGAAAATCGATACAGGCATGCACCGCCTGGGAGAACGTCCGGAAAAACTGGAAGAATTATACCGGATCTTTCATTATGATAATCTCAGGATTACGGGAACCTATACCCATCTATGTGCCGCCGACTCCGATTCCCCTGTGGATATCGCCTTATGTGCCAGCCAGGAAAAAGCCTTCCGTCAAGCCGTCCTCTCCTTAGAAAAACGGGGCTGCGACTGCGGAAGGCTGCATCTTCTGGCCAGCCACGGCCTGATCCGTTATCCCAAATGGGCCAACGATCTTGCGCGGGCCGGCATCGCCCTCTATGGGGTATTGAGCAGCCGGGCTGATCTGGAAAACTGTCCCATACGCCTCCGTCCGGTGCTCTCCCTGAAAGCCCGGGTCGCACAGGTCAAGGAAATCCGTGCAGGCGAAGGGGTGGGATATGGCCTTAAATATGTGGCAAAACAGGATGGAATGATCGCTGTCCTCTCCATCGGCTACGCAGATGGAATCCCCCGTTCCCTTTCCTGCGGCCGCGGCAAAGTTCTGATCCGCCAGCGGAAGGCTCCCATCGTGGGACTCATCTGCATGGATCAGCTGTTCGTGGATATTACCGGGATACCGGGCGTAACAGCAGGGGATATTGCGGTTCTCATCGGAAGAGACGGAACAGCTGAAATCACCGCCTATGACTTGGCGGAAGGGGATGGAACCATCACCAATGAAATCCTAAGCCGCCTGGGCAGCCGGCTGGAACGCGTCCTGCGCTGATATACATCAGCCGGGCACGGGCGGATGCGGCTTTCTGCTCTACCTATTTGCGGACGGCCGCAGCCGCCATTTGCACTCTTCGGCAGCCTATGCTGCCTGACGCCATACACCTTCTGTTGGTTGGCGCCTGCCTGATGTCACACACATCCTCTGTCGGCAGGCGCCTGCCCGATGTCACACATCCTCTGTCAGCTGGCTCTGCACAATGTCCACGCGTATCCTTCATCGGCTAGTGCTGCCTGTATGGCGTCTCCTCCTTCCACTCGCTACATCGCACGGAACCTATCGTACCTGCTCTCCGCCAGCGCTTTGCCGTCCGTACCTTCCAATCCTTCCAGAAAATCCTCAATCGCCCGGTTTAACCCAGAAAGCACGACGGGCAGCGTCTCCTGATTCAGCCTCTCCGGCTCCGGAATCACCCTTTCGATCATCCCCAGCCGATACAGTTCCGGCGCGGTGAGCTTCATCACCCTGGCCGCGTCAGACGCCTTTTTCCCATCCTTCCACAGGATGGATGCAAACCCCTCCGGAGAAAGAATGGCATAGGTGGAATTCTCCAGCATCCATACTTCATTGGCAACGGCCATGGCCAGCGCACCCCCGCTTCCGCCTTCCCCGATCACAACAGAAAGTATCGGCACCTTGAGGGCGGACATCTCAAAAAGATTCCTGGCGATGGCTTCCCCCTGTCCCCGTTCTTCCGCCTGCGGGCCGCAGAACGCGCCCGGCGTATCCACAAAACAGATCACAGGCCTTCCAAAAGTTTCCGCCTGCTTCATCAGACGCAGCGCCTTTCGATAGCCCTCCGGAGAAGGCATACCGAAGTTCCTTCTTTTATTCTCCTTGGTACTCTTTCCTTTCACCTGGCCGATCACCGTCACCGGCATCCCATGAAAGGAGGCGATACCGCCCATGATTGCCCCGTCATCCCCAAAGCAGCGATCCCCATGGAGTTCCAAAAAATCCTCGAACAGCCCAACGATATAATCTTCTGCCGTGGGACGATCCGTCCGCCGGGAAAGGAGGACGGCAGTCCAGGCGTCCCCATCCTCCTGCTGGAGCAGCCGTCTTCCCTTCTGCTCCAAAACCTTGCCCTTTCCCTGCTGCCTGCCGGATACCATTTCCGGCGCCGGTCCTCCGGATGGATCCTGCTTCGCCGACTCTTCTGCTCTACCCTCCCGCTGCACTCCATCCACGAGGGCCTTTTGCATCGCCTGTACGCCGGATGCGAAAAATCCCGTATTTCTCCGGTGCATCCTCAAGATCTGCCCGATCACCCGCTTTAAATCCCTGCGCTCCACCACCCGGTCAACGAAGCCGTGTTCCAGGAGGAATTCCGCCCTTTGGAACCCCTCAGGAAGCCTCTGTCCAATCGTCTGCTCGATGACTCTTGGGCCGGCGAACCCGACCAGCGCGCCCGGTTCCGCCAGGATGATATCTCCCAACATGGCAAAACTGGCCGTTACCCCTCCCGTTGTGGGATCCGTCAGGACACTAATATAAAGCCCACCCGCCTCATGGTGGCGCCGCAGCGCCGCAGCCGTCTTTGCCATCTGCATTAAAGACACGATCCCCTCTTGCATTCTGGCGCCGCCGGACGTGGCAAAAAGGATCACGGGAAGATGCTCCCTGGTAGCACATTCCACCGCCTGCGTAATCTTTTCCCCCACCACGCGTCCCATACTGCTCATGAGGAACCTGGCATCACACACGCCTATTACCGCGTCCTGCCCTTCGATCCTGCCCCTTCCGATGATAATCGCTTCGTTCAGGGCCGTCTTTTCCCTTGCCGCACAAAGCTGTCTGCCATATCCAGGAAAATCGAGGGGATCGACGGGATCCATCTCCCGATTCCACTCCTCAAAACTCCCATCCTCCACCAGCATTTCAATCCTCTGCCTGGCCGGCATCCTGAAATAACCGCCGCATCTGGGACAGATATAGCAATCCTCCACCACGTCCTCCACATAGACGGGCTGCCTGCATTTGTTACATTTTTTCCAAAGCCCTCGGGGAAGATCTTTTCTCCGAAAGCCCCTTCCCGGCGCGGTATATTTCGCATCGATCTGCGTATCCGTTTTCTTAAACATGTTTCTGATCATAGGAACCTCTCTGCCGCCTTACTACACATGGAAGTACAACATACCTTCTACATGAATGTTCCAGACGGCGCCGGAAATGTTCCGCCGCCGTCCATACCGTTATCTTCTACAAATTTTCCCTCTGCCCGCAATACTGCGGGAAATGATCCGATATGAAAAGCGTATCGGCCCGCGCCTCCCGGAAAGCCGGATGGCTGATCACTTCATACTGAAAATCCCGGTTCGTATCGACCCCTTCCACGATCAATTCTCCCAGGGCGCTTCTCATCTTGCAGACCGCCTCCCGGCGGTCTCTGCCATGGACGATCAGTTTTAAGAGCATGGAATCATAATCGGGCGGTATCGCATATCCCGGATAAATGTGCGTATCCACCCGGATGCCGTTTCCGCCCGGCAGATGAAGTTCCTGAATTTTTCCGGGAGAGGGAAGAAATCCCCTAGCAGGGTTTTCGGCATTAATTCTGCATTCAATGGCATGGCCGCAGATTTGAACCTCCTCCTGACTCAAACTCAGCGCTTCTCCCGCAGCCACGCGGATCTGCTCCTTGACCAGATCCAATCCTGTTACCAATTCCGTAACCGGGTGTTCTACCTGAATCCTGGTATTCATTTCCATAAAATAGAAACGTCCCTCTCTATCCAGCAGAAATTCGACGGTTCCCGCATTTTCATAACCCACCGCCTTGGCTGCCCGAACCGCGACCTCACCCATCCGGCCGCGCAGCTCTTCCGAAATCCGGCAGCAGGGCGCTTCCTCCAGCACTTTTTGGTGGCGTCTCTGGATGGAACAGTCCCGTTCTCCCAAGTGGATCACATTTCCCAGCTTATCGGCCAAGATCTGGACTTCGATATGCCTGGGCCTTTCCATATACTTTTCGATATACATGGTATCGTCGGAAAAACCCTTCACCGATTCCAGCTGTGCGCTTTTAAATGCCTCCGAAAAACCTTCTCTGTCTTCCGCAATGCGCATTCCCTTTCCCCCGCCGCCTGAGGAAGCCTTGATCATCACGGGAAAACCGATTTTCTCAGCCAGTTCCATACCCTGCTGCGTTGTATGAACTGGTTCCAGTCCGCCCGGAGCCACCGGTATTCCGGCCTCCCGCATCGTCTTACGCGCCTGCGCCTTATTTCCCATCCTGCAAATCACATCCGCGGAAGGACCGATAAATACAATGCCGCATTTCTCACACAGCCTGGCAAAACGGGCATTTTCCGACAGAAAACCGAACCCCGGATGAATGGCATCCGCTCCCACCGCTGCACAGGCTGACAGGATTCTTTCCATATTCAGGTAGCTTTGGGAGGATGGGGCAGGCCCAATACAGACGGCCTCATCCGCCAGCATGGTATGCAGGCAATCCCTGTCCGCCTGCGAATATACCGCAGCCGTCTTTATTCCCATTTCCCGGCACGCCCGGATGATGCGGACGGCAATCTCGCCCCGGTTGGCGATCAAAATTTTGTCAAACATGGCAAATTTTCCTTTACCCGATCATAAAAGTCAGTTCCGCACTCACCGCCGTTTTCCCGTCCACCGTAGCCGTCGCCTGCCCTATACCCATCGGCCCTTTTTGCCGGATGATCTGGCACTCCAACCGCAGACGGTTCCCGGGAATCACCTTTTGCCGAAACCGGGCATGGTTCACAGCTCCAAAATAGGCTACCTTCCCCCGGTTTTCTTCCCGGGAAAGGATCGCCACCGCCCCGGTCTGGGCCAGGGCTTCCACGATCAACACCCCCGGCATCACCGGTTCCCCGGGAAAATGTCCCGCAAAAAACGGCTCGTTGTAGGTCACCGCCTTATATCCCACTGCCCGAATCCCCGGCTCCAGCTCATCAATTGCGTCGATCAGCAAAAAAGGGTGACGGTGTGGAATAATTTCCTGGATTTCCTTAATTCCCAACATAATTGTCTCCTGTTCCTATCTATGCAAGCCTTCCGCATCAGCAAATACGGATTTTCCAACCACTCCTTTTCACCCGCACATCGCTTTGAGAAAGCTCGGAAGGCCCGATAGGGCAATTCGCTTTCAGTTCCCCTCCTGCGCTCATGGCTGGATTCGGAACAAAGGCTGCCCGTATTCCACCATATCCTCATTGCCCACCAGAATGGCTTCCACCACGCCGTCGTACTCGCATTCCACCTCATTCATCAATTTCATCGCTTCGATGAGGCCCAAAACCTGCCCTTTTTTCACCCGGTCTCCCACCTTTACATAGGCTTCTTCCTCCGGGGAGGCCGCTGCGTAGAAGATGCCCACCAGCGGGGAGGACACGACCTGGCCTGCGTCCGGCTCCGTTCCTTCCTCCGATTCCTGTGCATGCCCGGAAGCCGCCTCTGCCAGTGCCGGCATCACGGCCTGGAACTGTCCGCCTTCCCGTTTCAGGCAGATCCGCATGTTTCCCTCTTCCAATTCAAAGCTGGTCAGGCCATGTTCACTCACCGCCTCGATCAGTTTCGTGATTTCCTGTATGTCCATGCTAACTCCCGTCTGCCCGCCTTGGCGGGCAATCCATTCAAAATCCCACGTTCATCCCTGCTCCCGCCCCAAATCATATAAACAGCAAATTCATACATATTTCTTCAGTAAAATACTAGCGTTATGCCCGCCAAATCCTAGGGAATTGCTGATGACGCAGCCCACATCCATGGATACGCCGTCCCCTTTGGTATAATCTAGGTCGCATCCCTCTCCTTCTTCGGATAGGCCTGCCGTGGCATGGACAAAGCCGTCCTGTATGGATTTGACGCAGGCGATAAATTCCACCCCGCCCGCAGCTCCCAGAAGGTGGCCCGTCATGGATTTGGTGGAACTCACCTTCACCCGGTCAGCATGGGCGCCCAATGCCAGCCTGATCGCCCTGGTCTCAAATACATCGTTTTGATGTGTCCCAGTCCCGTGGGCATTCACATAATCGATATCCTCCGGAGAAAGTCCTGCGTCTTCTATGGCAAAACGCATGGCCTGCGCAGCTCCGCTTCCGTCCTCCACTGGAGAAGTGATATGCCAGGCGTCACAGGTGGCTCCGTATCCGGCCACCTGTGCATAGATCTTCGCTCCCCGTGAGAGCGCATGTTCCAGAGATTCCAGCACCACGACCCCTGCTCCCTCTCCCATCACAAATCCGGTCCGGTCTCTGTCAAAGGGACGGCTTGCCCGCAACGGGTCATCCGAAGTGGAAAGCGCCTGCAGAGCCGAAAAGCCTGCCACCGCCATGGGGCAAATGCTGCTTTCCGTTCCCCCGGCCACCATCACGTCCGCCTCTCCATATTGAATCGCGCGGAATGCCTCACCAATGCTGTTCGTACCCGTGGCACAGGCCGTCACCACATTGATATTTTTTCCTTTCAGTCCGAAAGCAATCCCCACATTTCCTGCCGCCATATTGCTGATCATCATTGGCACCATAAGAGGGCTTACCCGGCCCGGCCCCTTTTCCAGAAGCGCTCTGTGATTCTGTTCAAAAGCCTGCATGGAACCGATACCTGAACCCACTGAAACCCCCACCCGATAGGGATCCTCCATACTCATCTCTATTCCGGCGTCCTCCAGGGCCTGCCTGGCCGCAGCCACCGCATACTGAGAGAACAATTCCATCCTTCTGGCCGCCCTGCCATCCATATATTCCTTCGCCTGAAAATCTTTTACCTCTCCGGCCAGCTTCGCCTTATATCCCGCAGCATCAAAATGCGTGATCGGCCCGATACCAACCTTTTTCTCTTTCAAACTCTTCCAAAAGCTATCCACATCATTTCCGATGGGGGTGATGGCCCCCAACCCGGTCACAACAACCCGTCTGTTCATCGTCAGCTCCTATCTGTCCGCCTTAGCGGGCATTCTCGGGGTGGATGAAAGGTTCTTAATTCAACCTTGCTCCCGTCTGCCCGCTTTTGCGGGCGTTTCAATCAGGGAGGTTGAAAGCATCCTGCTTTCA
>CANSTU010000023.1 GCA_947650005.1 uncultured Lachnospiraceae bacterium | reverse complement strand
ATGACAATACTAATAGTAGGAGGGATATATTGATGATTCAGAATATGCAGAAAGTATGGAAAGGTATTGATGTATCGGATTGCCAGGGGAAAATTGACTATGCACAAGTAGCGGCGGCAAGATGTGGGTTTGCGATCCTGCGGAGCACCCGGAAATCTGGGAAACCGGACAACTTCTTCTCGGCCAACTTGGAAGGTTTCAGGAAATACGGAATCCCTGTATCGACGTACAAATATATGTATGGGAAATCAGAAATGGAGTCTGCAAAAGAGGCTGGGACAGTGGTTTCGCTTGTCAAACAACACGGCCTTGACTGTATTATCTGGTGGGATGTGGAAGACCCGTCCTTGAAGGCCCTGGGCAGGGACAAGCTTACGGCATGCATCCAGGCGGCGCGAGGGGTCATAGAAACGGCAGGATACCGCTTTGGACTCTATTCAGGGGCCTATGTCCGGTCGGAAGGCTGGTTCGACTTCAACGCGTTTATAGACTGCCCTATGTGGGCAGCTAGGTATTACAGAGGAAGCAGGGTGATCCAGTTCGGAGAGCTGCCGGATGAGGCTAAGAAACCCGACCTGGGCCGCGATCTGTGGGGCTGGCAGCATACCAGCACAGGCCGTATCCCGGGCGTATCCGGAAACGTAGACCTTGACATCTGCTGGCAAGACCCTGTAGGCATCCAGGAGGCCCCTGTGAAGTCCGGAATCCTCTATACGGTATCCATCGCGGATATGTGGACTCAGGAGCTGGCGCAGGCCGTAGCGGCGGCATATCCGGGCTGCAAGGTGCATCGGGTGTCCATACTGGATGCAGGCGGCATCGAGCTGTGGACAGCGTCAGTGGCGGACGTATGGAGCCGGGAGCAGGCTGAGGTATCCAGCCAGCAGTATGCTGCCATGGGAATTAGCAGTAATATCCATCAGGTGCGTATTCTGGAATAGGACAAGAGAGATCAAGGGGCGGACAATATAAAAAGACACGGCAACACCTCCTTAACGGTTGCCGCATCTTTCAAGAAGAGCCGATAACCTCAGGTTTAATCTGCGTGTTACCGGCTCTGCGTCCATGTGTCTGGCTTATGAATAACGGATATATTCCATACTTTCACATTGATTAAGCTCTCTTGTCTGCATTTAGGACAAAACAGAGGGAAGTCTTCAATTCTGTATCCTGCTGTATCTATAGCTTTGTTTTATTTCCGCAGGCAGGACAGCGTACCCATTTAGAGATTATCTTTGCCATATCATCTATCCACTTTACCATTCCCGTTTGTTCGTGGCTTTTGGAGGAGTGTCTTATTGAGCACGAAAGTATATCCGGCAGTAATAGCAATCAATGCCAAATGGAAGATCATACGCCGTTCCATTGTCAGGCCTTCCACATTTGCAAAGGCGCTGGTGATGTTGATGACAGCGTGAGCGATGACGCAGGGATAGAGGCTCTTGCCGCGATAAAAAAGAACAACGAACAGAAAGCCAATTGCGATGGCCCCGGTTACTTGAAACAGGTTTTCCACAAGCCCTGCGCCGCTGCCGTTGACCAGGTTCAGCAAGTGTCCCAGGCCAAAGGTGACGCTGGAAATAACGATGGCAATATTCACGCTGTCTTTTTCCAGCGCCTTGAATAAAAGGCCTCGAAAGATCACTTCCTCCACAAAACCGACACAGAGCATACAGACGATATAGCATACCATCCCGCTCAAAGGTAAATTAATGGCAATCCCATTCCAGAAGTTTCGTGTCATTAGGATAAGCAGCGGGATGTAATAGAGAAACTGTTTGCTAGGAACGGAGGGTTTACAAAGTCCGTACCGTTGGAATAGGCCGTTCTGCCAGATAAACAACCAAAGGGACATAGCCTGCAATGCGCAGAATAGGGCACTTGCGGAGTATTGGACACCGAGCATGCGGTTGAGCGGATTTGCCAGAGATTGCAGAACGCAATAGGCCATGATGCAGACCAGCGCAAAGGCCAGCTCACTTTTCTCATATAGCTTTTTCATTTCATTTGCTCCTGTATGGCTAATAATGCACCTGTGTATACTCGCTCTAAATGTAGTGCTATTATTTTTTCATCATATCCGAGAGAATGATTGATAATGATGCTGGCATATCCATGAACGAACAGAGCAAGTGTAACAAAAACTTCTTTTGTTTGCTCTATATTTAAGTTCATAGCCTCCTGCATGGCCGAGATTACGGGTATGAGTTCTTCGGAATTTATCATCTCAAGCAAACTGTTTTTAGCGGAAAAGCCTGATTGAAAAAGAAAGCGAAACAAATGCGGTTCTTCAACTGCAAAGCGGATATAATTGAGTCCGATACCTAACGGTATGTTATGCTGTTCTACATTTGTCAGATATTCCGTATGAAACCAGTCCGCCTTTGCATAGGCAGCCTTTTTCAATTCTTCAATCGTTGCAAAGTGGTACATGACAGGCTGTGTGGAACAGCTCAGCTTTTCTGATACTGTCCTTGCATTGATATTTTCTGCACCTGTTTTACGCGCAACCTCAAATGCGGCGTTAATAACCATATCTTTTGTAACCCTTGCCTTTGGCGGCATTTTTGTTTTTCCTCCATTTAATAATTTATGTTATATAACGTAGATTATAGTTTAGAAAAGTTATGTTGTCAATCGTTTTTACGCGGGGGTTATGGGGGGAATGCATTGGAAGGCCAATTAAGCAAAGTCAAGTACAACTTGGCATTTTAAAATAGTAGTAAAAGTGCACAAGACAATAAGGCCCGGCGGGAACTGGGCCTGTTTTTACACCATTTTTAAGTAATAGGACCGATGCGCAGCTGGGCGGCGTGCGGCTTTGGCTGGCACAGTTGAAAGGGCTTTTGGCCGTGGAGGACGGTAAGTTTGAAACTACGTTTCAAACTCTTTATTGATGGCAGTGTCGCAGGCATAGCCTGCGATATGCAGGGGTATAAAAATGATATTGCTGTAAAAGACAATAAACAGTTGCATAATATTGCAAAATACTATAACATGGCAGAGTGAAGGAACCGTGTGTTTCGCGGAATACTATAAAACGGGCTTTTACAGTGACACATTTTTTCAAGTTCAGGTCTTGTCACTCTGAGACAGAAAGTTTGCATTGTTCATACATGCGGGCCTTTTGGCTGAATGCGGAAAAATTTCACCGTAAAAACGGCAGACTCAGAAAAGAGGTTTTATTATGCGTATTCTTTTTATCGGTAACAGCCATACATTTTATAACGACATGCCCGCTACGCTGGCCGCGTTGGCAAGGGAGGATGGGATTTGCTGTGAGGTGACGATGATCGCTCATGGGGGCTGGTTTCTGGAACAGCATCAGGAAGAGCCGGAGGTTCGTTTTAATATCCTGCATGGTAATTATGACTATGTAGTGCTCCAAGAGCATGCCCACCCCTTTGGGCCGGAGGAAAAAATGCAGAATGCGGCAAATGCCATCTGTGCCTGGATCGCGGAGGCGGGCAGCACGCCGGTTGCTTATATGACATGGGCGCGGAAGGGAAAAGAAGAGGAACAGGCTTCCATGGCAGAGGCCTACAGGAGGATGGCGAAGGAACAAAATGCTATTCTTGCGCCGGTGGGAGAGAAGTGGTGGGAGTATATCCATGCCAATCCCGATGTGGAAATGTATGATCCGGATGGAGCCCATGCATCCCAAGCCGGTTCCGCTTTTGCGGCACAGGTGTTATGGGAGACGATTCGGGAGCAGGAAAGGCGCCATTAGCCTGTTTATGGCGTTCTGTGGCATGTGCCTGCAGGCCAGATTTTGGAGGAACCTATCATGTCCTATTTTCCCATGTTCATCGATTTGGAGGGCCGGCGGTGCCTCATAGTTGGGGGTGGAAAAGTTGCCCTGCGTAAGGCGGAGGCGCTCAGAGAATTTGGCAGCAGGCTGACGGTGGTGGCGCCGCGGATCCTGTTGCAGTTGAAGCAGATGCGGGGAGTGGCTTGGGCAGAAAAGCGGTTTGAAGCGCAAGATCTGGCCGGGCAGGATCTGGTCGTGGCGGCAACGGATGATAAAGAGGAGAACCATAGAATTGCGAAGTTATGCAGAGAACGGAAAATCCCTGTAAATGCGGTGGATCAGACAGAAGACTGTGACTTTATTTTTCCCGCCTATCTGAAACAGGGGGAGGTGGTGGCGGCCTTTTCCAGCGGTGGGCAAAGCCCGGTGACTGCGCAACACTTAAAGGAAGGGATACGGCCTATGATGACGCCTCTTCTGGGGGAGATCTCGTCCTGCCTGGGCAGCCTGCGGGAGCGTGTAATGGGATGTGTGGATACGCAGGAGGGACGTAAAAGACTGTATCAGGAGCTTTTGGCCCTGGCGCTGGAAGAAGAGAGGATCCCTTCCAAGGAGGAGATCGAAGAGGCGCTGCACAGGCATGGGAAGGCAGGAAGCGCTGAAAGGGAAAGGGCGCGTACAAAAAAGGAAGAAGACGCTGCGGCCGACATGAGGATTTAGGAAGCGCTGCGATGAAAAGGCGGATATAAAGAAGCAGCGGAAGCCACAGGAAACACAATGATAGGAAAAAGGAAGCGGCTGCGGTGAGCATCAAGAAAGGATGGGGAAATGGAGCGGACGAGAAGGCTGAGGCAGAGCGAGGCAATGAGGGGGATGGTGCGGGAAAACCATGTCAGGGTGGAGGAATTGATCTATCCCCTTTTTATTATAGAAGGGCGCGGAATATGCAGTCCGGTGGATTCCATGCCCGGTATCTGCCAGTATTCCCTTGACAGGCTGCCGGAGGAACTGGACCGGGTAGTGAACGCGGGCGTCAAGGGGGTTCTTCTGTTCGGAATCCCTGCGCATAAGGATGAACTGGGCAGCGGAGCTTATGCGGAGCATGGCGTGGTTCAGGAAGCCATCCGTTTTATGAAAAAAGAAGAACGGTATCGTGATCTGGTGGTGATCGCGGATGTGTGCCTATGCGAGTATACTTCCCATGGACATTGCGGCCTGGTGCAGGACGGGAAAATTCTGAACGACGAGACCCTTCCTCTTTTGGCGCGCGCTGCCGTCAGTTATGCGCAGGCGGGAGCGGATATCATTGCGCCCAGCGACATGATGGACAAAAGGGTGGCGGCAATCCGGGAAGCGTTGGACGAAAACGGTTTTATCAATACGCCGATCATGGCCTATAGCGCCAAATTCGCATCCGCCTTTTACGGCCCGTTCCGGGATGCAGCCCATTCCGCGCCAGGTTTCGGAGATCGCAAAACTTACCAGATGGATCCGGCCAATGGCCGGGAGGCCCTGCGGGAGGTGGAGGAGGATATCCGGGAGGGGGCGGACATCATCATTGCCAAACCGGCCATGGCCTATCTGGATATCATTAAAGAAATTTCCCTGAATTATAACATTCCCATCGCGGCCTATCATGTGAGCGGGGAATACTCCATGGTCAAGGCGGCGGCAGCGGCAGGATGGATCGATGAAAAGAAGATCGTGATGGAGATTCTCACCGGTTTCAAACGGGCCGGAGCGAAGATGATCATCACCTATTACGCCCTGGAGGCGGCGGAATGGATCCCAAAATAACGTATAATTTCTGCTTCCCTGGAAAAAGGCGTTTCTGTTGTCTGATTTGTGTACCGCCTGCAGAAGCAGGCGTAGGGTTAAATTGAGAAAAGTCTTTGCAGCCATTTATCAATCGTGAATTGATGCCTGCAAAAGCAGGCATGGAGGTTTGTGTGAGAAATGAGCCCGATGGCTTATTTCTCATATCGAGATTTGTGTTGCAAGCGGCCCAAGTCTGAATTGTAGATGCGAAATTATCTGCGCGGATTTCGCAGCGCGTAGCTGTAAAGGACGTGGCGTGGAGGTTTTCGAAGTGAAAAACTGCGTTAGGAAAAGGGGGCAGATAAAGGCATGGATACCAGATCGAGGCAGCTGTTTGAGGCGGCGAAAGAGCATATCCCGGGCGGCGTGAACAGTCCGGTACGCGCCTTTGGGGCGGTGGGACGGACGCCGCGGTTCATTGCGTCCGCCAAAGGGGATCGGATTGTAGATGTGGACGGGAATGAGTTGATCGATTATGTATGTTCCTGGGGGCCCGGTATCCTGGGCCATGCCCATCCGCGGGTGATAACAAAAGTGAAAGAGGCCTGTGAGGACGGGTTGACCTATGGGGCGCCCACGCAGAAAGAGGTGGAGTTGGCTGCCCTGATAGCTGAATTGGTGCCCTCCATGGAGGTGAGCCGTCTGGTGAGCTCGGGCACGGAAGCGGTGATGAGCGCGATCCGTACCGCCAGGGGCTATACGAAACGGGATCGGATCATAAAATTTAAGGGCTGCTATCACGGACATTCTGACGGACTTCTGGTAAAGGCAGGTTCTGCGGCATTGACCACATCGGTACCGGACAGCGCGGGCGTCCCGGCGGATTACAGCAGAAATACGCTGGTGGCTCTGTACAATGACCGGGAGTCAGTGGAAGCGCTCTTTCAGGCAGATCCGGAGGGAATAGCGGCTGTGATCGTGGAACCGGTGGCTGCCAACATGGGCGTCGTGTTGCCGGAACCGGGTTTTTTGGAATTCTTACGGGAAATTACGTTACGATACGGGGCCTTGCTGATCTTCGATGAGGTGATTACGGGTTTTCGCCTGGCCCTGGGCGGGGCGCAGGAGCACTACGGTGTTGTCCCGGATCTGACTACCCTGGGCAAGATCGTCGGCGGCGGCATGCCCATCGGCGCATATGGAGGAAGGCGGGAGATCATGAAAATGGTTTCGCCGGATGGGCCGGTGTACCAGGCAGGGACGCTGTCCGGAAATCCCATAGCCACCACGGCGGGGCTGGAAACCCTGCGGATTTTGAAGGAAGACCCATCTATTTACGCAAGGCTGGACGAAAAGGCGGGACAAATCGCCTCCGCAGTGAAGGAATCGGCGGGAGAAGGCGTATGCGTCAACCGCATCGGTTCCCTTCTCGGCATCTTTTTTGGCCCCGATAGGGTGAAGGACTATGAGGATGCCGCTTCTTCGGATACGGTCCGCTATGCGGACTATTTCGGATATCTATTGGACCGAGGAATCTACGTAGCCCCTTCCCAGTTTGAGGCAATGTTTGTGTCGGATGCGCACACGCAGGAGGATGTAAAACGTACCTGCCTGGTGATACAAGAATACTTTTCCGGGAAGAAGGCAGGAAGAGGATAGCGCTTGCCGCATTTGTCGCTTAGCAGGCTTTTTGCATAGAGGGCATGCCATGGAACCGGTCATGGCATGCCTTTTGCGACTTCTATGAAATGCTGCATCTGGGAAGTGAGGGGATGGTGCTGATTCTGGCAGACATAGAAGTAACGTTCCATGGAAACAGCCTCCACAGGGACGGAAAAAATCTCCCCTTTTTCCACATAGGAGGGGATACACCGCGCGGACAGGACGCCAAGGCCATGATTGTGGCGTACCGCATCGATGATGGCGGTTCCGCTGCTGCATTCCCATTTGGTGATAAAAGGGATATGATGGGTCAGCATGATATTTTCAAAAATAGCCCTGGTTCCGCTCCCTTTTTCCCGCATGATGAACTCCTGATTGCGCAGTTCCCCGATGGAGACACAGTCTCGGGAGGCAAACGGGTGCCTTGCTCCGCAGATGAGGCAAAGAAAATCTTGGATGATAGGCTGGGTCATGATCTCCGACCGGGTGATAATGCCCTCCACGAGGGCGATATCCAGCTCGTTATGGATCAGCCTGTGTTCGATAATCCTGGTGTTGTCCACGAAGACGGTGACATCGATATCCGGGTATGATGCGGCCAGTTTTTCCACAAGGCTGCCCATCATGGTATTGCCGATGGTGAGCGTGGCGCCGATGCGCAGGGTGCGGCGGGCATTGATATTCTTCATGGACTGTTCCAAATGTTCATGGATTGCCACGATCTCCCGGGCATGGCCCAACAGGAGTTCCCCGGCGGCCGTAATGCGCAGTTCTTTGGGAAAGCGTTCAAACAGCTGGGCCTGGTATTCTTCCTCCAGGTCGGAAATGATCTGGCTTACCGTGGGCTGGGAAATATAGAGATGCCTGGCGGCTTCGGACATTTTCCGGTATTCCGCCACCGCAAGGAAGGTTTTTAACTGTTTTAGGGTTGCCATTGCGCCTCCTTTAGACCTCCTGTCAATTCATATCCCCATACAGCTTTTCGATACAATCGATATCTGCTTCTGCAGCTTTTCTGATAGGAATGTCCTGCTTCACAATAGACTCCTCCTCTTCGCATACCTGATAATTCCCTTTATAAATTGAAATCCATGTTGACAGGTACACAATTCCGGAAGGAGCGTTCTTTTATAGTAAAAAACCTATAGCTTTCTTTGGATAATACTATTTTACGTACAAAATTTCAAGTGATAGTATATTAATAATGAGAAAATTTGTCAGCCGAGGTTTTTAAATCCGGCCAGGTTTGTCCGCCAGAAAACAGAAGGGCTGCCGCAGGGTTTCATGAATTTCCTGTGGCCCTGTGGACGGAAACCGGCCGCAGACAAAGAGCAACAGCCGATGTGGTTTTGGGATACTGTTTTGCGGGCTGCATAAAGAAAAAGGACAGATTTCACTGCCCGCCGCAGGACATTTTTATCGTATGGATGTGTAAACGGGTATCGCTAAAACGGATACGGCAGATTTCCGATTAGGAGGTAGGATCATGAAGGTATTGGTATTGGGTGGAGTGGCAGCCGGAACCAAGATTGCGGCGAAACTGATGCGGGAGGATCGTAGCTGCGAGGTGACGGTGCTCAATAAGGGGAAGAACATTTCCTATGCGGGCTGCGGCCTTCCCTATTATGTGGGTCATGTAATTGAGGACAAGGAGCAGCTCATCGTCAACACGCCGGAGAAATATGCCAAGCTGACAGGGGTGAAGGTGCTGACGGAGACGGAAGCGGTGAAGGTGGATCCTGCATCAAAGCAGGTAACGGCAGTGAATCTGCCCACTGGAGAGGAAACGGCCTACGATTACGATAAGCTGGTGATTTCTGTGGGAGCCAGCCCCATAAAACCGCCCATTGAGGGATGCGACCTGGAAAACGTATTTTTCATGAGAACGCCGGAGGATGCGATTCGGCTGCGGGAAGTGACGGATTCCGGCCAGGTGAAACGCGCCGTGGTAGTGGGCGCAGGATACATCGGATTGGAGATTGCGGAAAACCTGAAATTGCAGGGAATCCGTCCTTTTGTGCTGGATATGGCGCCGAATGCACTGCCGGGCTTTGATACGGAAATGGCTTCATATGTGGAAGGAAAACTCCAGGAGAGCGGGATCCCGGTCGTGACGGGAGTGACCGTGACCGGAATCGAGGGAGATGGAAAGGTGGAGAAGGTGATTACCAGCAAGAAGGCCTATAAGGCTGACTTGGTGGTGCTCAGCGCCGGAATCCGGCCCAACACGGCGTTCCTGGAAGGCAGCGGGATCGAAATGTTCAAGGGAACGATACTCACAGACGAATTCGGCCAAACCAACCTTCCGGATGTATATGCGGCGGGGGACTGCGCCATGGTACACAATGCGCTGACAGGGAAAGCCGCCTGGTCGCCCATGGGTTCTACGGCCAATATCGACGGACGCCTGATTGCGCAGAATATAATGGGAGCAAAGATCGGCTACAGGGGCAGCCTGGGAACTGCGGTATGCAAGCTGCCCGGCCTTAACGTGGGCAGGACGGGGCTGACCGAGGCAGCGGCGGCGGAGGAGGGATTTGACCCTGTGAGCGTGATCACGGTGGTGGACGACAAGGCCCACTATTATCCAGGGGCAGGAACCTTTGTGATTAAAATGATCGCGGATCGCAATTCCCTGCGGCTTCTGGGCATTCAGGTTCTGGGCGCCGGCGCTGTGGATAAGGTGGTGGACATTGCGGTGTGCGGCATCATGATGAAGGCTACGCTGACGGATCTGGCGGATATGGATCTTGCCTATGCCCCTCCTTTCTCCACGGCAATTCATCCTTTTGCCCATACCCTGAATATATTGATGAACAAGATCAGCGGGAAATTTGAAACCTTTACTCCTGCGGAGTATGCGGCAGGAGCGGCCGAAGGCTATAAAGTGGTGGACGCTTGTCTGGTCCCTTCCATTGAAGGGGCTCCTTATGTGGATTTAACCAGTGTGGAAGGGCCGGTGGACGGCCTGGATCCGGAAGAAAAGCTCCTTCTCGTGTGCAACAAGGGCAAGAGGGCCTATCTGCTCCAGAACCGTATGAAATTCTACGGATATAAGAATACGAGGGTTCTGGAGGGCGGCATCACTTTCACGGATGTGGAAGGATAACTTTATAAACCGGAAAACATGGAAGGGAACGTCCCGATTCCCCTTTGGCGGCAGTATCGCAGGAAAAGCCTGCAATAGGCAAAGGGAACGAACATATACATGAAAACAAAAGAAAAGGAGAAAATAAACATGGCATGCACAATAAAACCGGAAGAGATTAAAAGAGTAAAAGGGATGGGTTTTTTGAACAACAAGGGAACCGATCTTTTTAACGCCCGTGTGATCACGGTAAATGGCAAGATCTCAGCGGAGCAGACAAAGGTGATTGCGGAGGCGGCGGAGAAATTTGGAAGCGGCGAGGTGGAATTCACCACACGCCTGACCGTTGAGGTGAGAGGGGTCCATTTCGACAATATCGAGCCCTTCCGGGAGTATATCGCTAAGGCCGGCCTGGAAACGGGAGGCACGGGTTCCCTGGTACGTCCGGTGGTATCCTGTAAAGGCACGACCTGCCAATATGGCCTCTACGATACCTTTGCCCTGTCAGAGAAAATCCATGAGCGCTTCTATAAGGGCTACCATACCGTCAGGCTTCCCCATAAATTCAAAATCGCCACAGGAGGCTGCCCGAATAATTGCGTGAAGCCCGACCTGAATGACCTGGGTATCGTGGGGCAGCTGATTCCCAACCTGGATGAGGATATGTGCAACGGCTGTAAAAAATGCCAGGTGGAGACTGTCTGCCCAATGGACGCGGCAAAGCTGGAGGACGGCGTGATCCAGATCGATAAGGAGCTGTGCAACAACTGTGGACGCTGTGTGGAGAAATGCCCCTTTGACGCGATCGAGGATGGAACCACCGGTTATAAGATCTATATCGGCGGTAGATGGGGCAAAAAGGTGGCCCACGGCAGACCTCTTTCCAAGATCTTTACCACTGAGGAAGAAATGCTGGATACTGTGGAGAAGGCGATCCTTCTGTTCCGCGAGCAGGGAAAGACTGGAGAACGTTTTGCGGACACCATTGCGCGAATCGGGTTTGAAGAGGTGGAAAGGCAGCTGCTTTCCGACGATTTGCTGGGAAGAAAGCAGGAAATCTTGAATGCTCAGCTTCATCTGGTGGGTGGTGCGACCTGCTGATGCAGGAATTCTTGCATAAAAGAACAGAATTTAGTTTAAAATTATCGGATATCGGTAAAATGAGGGATTAGGAGATGAATGCAAAGAAAAAATACGGCGCGATCGTACTGTGCCTCTTGATCGGGTTTCTTGCGACCGAATCCACGCAGCTACAGTCTTCGCTGTTCGGCCGCGTCGTTATGGGCGGGCCCATGGTAGCGCTTTTAGTTTCCATGATCGTATGTAATATGCTGCCTTCTCTGGATAAGGATTTCAAGGAGGGGACGACCTACTGCAGCAAACAGTTTTTGAATTGGGGCATTATCTTAACCGGCGGTACGTTGAGCTTTGCGTCCATCCTGGGAACGGGCGTGAAGGCGCTGCCCCTGATTATTTTCAATATTTTCCTGTCGTTTGCGGTGGCGCTTCTGATTGGGAAGAAGATCGGCGTATCCAAGAATACTTCCGTGCTGGTGGGCGGCGGTACATGCATCTGCGGCGGTACGGCGATCGCGACCCTGAGCCGGATTATCAAGGCTACGGATGCGGAGATCGCCTTTGGGATGGCGGCAATTTTCTTGTTCGATACCATTTCCGCGTTCTCCTATCCGTATATCGCTACGGGAATCGGATTTACGGACAATCAGTTCGCGTTTGTGGCCGGTACGGCCATCAACGATACTTCCTCTGTGGCAGGTGCGCAGGCTACCTTCCAGGCAATGATCGGCAATCCGGATTTCAACGGCGCGTTGAATGTGAAGCTGGTGCGTACCACGATGCTGATCTTTGTGGCGGTGGCATGGACGATTCTGTGTGCCCGGGATGCGAAGAAGAGCGGGGAAGCTGGGAGCAATGATAGTATTTTTGCGGTAGTAAAGAAAACCTTCCCCATGTTTATCCTTTGGTTTGTGGTGATGGCCGGGTTGAACACCTATGGCGTATTCAGCGATGTGGGTCTGAAACTTTTACAGACTGTGAGCAAGTTCCTGTTTGCCTCCGCCCTGGCCGGCGTGGGATTCAAGATCAAGTTCAAGGATGTTTTTTCAAAAGGCCTTAAGCCGATCGCACTGGGGGGGATTACTTGGGCTTGTGTGGCGCTTTCCTCTTACCTGTTTGCGTTTTTCTTCGCGGGATATATCGGTTAGGTGTATAGGATCCGAAAGAAAAAGGGCTGCCCAAAGCGGCCTTTTTTCTTGCTTTATCCATTAGGAAGGGCTGTCGGAAGGCGCTTCGGTGATAGAAAATGCCTTCTGGAAATTGGGTGAGAAAAAAAGGCGATGTGAGGGTTGGAGCTGGTTTTATCGCAGGAGCTGGAACATAAAGGGGCGATCATATGCAGTTTGGTTTAATTGGAGTCAATTATAAAAAGGCGCAGCTGGATATCCGGGACAAAACTTCGTTTACAGATGGAATGAAATTGGATTTTTTTCACAGAGCGGAAAAACAGGGCATAGAGCAGTGTATGGTACTGTCCACTTGCAACCGAAGCGAGGTCTATTTTTTCTATGAAGAGGAGGCACAGGCTATCGGGATGCGGGAGGCCTATACGGGAATGTTTCCGAAAGTGGGACTGGGGGAGTACCTGTTTGAATTGCGGGGAGAAGAGGCCATCGCCTATCTGTTTCGGATTGCCGCCGGGCTGGAATCGCTGGTGCTGGGAGAGGATCAGATCCTCGGACAGGTCAAGGAAGCTCTGGACTATGCCAGAACCATGGGATATAGTAAGAAGGAAATGAACCGTGTGGTGCGTGACGCAATCACCTGCGCCAAACGGGTCAAAACTGAACTGAAGATCAGTGAAAGGCCGCTTTCAGTTAGCTATGTAGGGATAAAGAGATTGGAAGAGGAGTGCGGGATTGCGGGAAAACGGATTCTGGTCATTGGCAGCGGGCATACGGCGATGCTGGCGTTGAAATATCTGTTTGAATATAAAGAGGTGCGGATAACGGCGTGCAGCAGGAACCATACCCATGCAAAAAAATTGAGGGAAACATTTCCGGAAATTGGGGTGGTGGCTTTTGAGCGCCGTTATGAAGTGATGGAAGGCTGCGACATTGTGGTTTCAGCCACCGCCTCCCCGCATTTGGTGGTACGCCAGGAGGACTTTTCTCCTGTGCGCCCAGTCACTTTCCTGGATCTGGCGACGCCCCGGGATGTGGATATCACTTTAGCAGAGGAGCGATTGGTAAACCTGATCAATCTGGATAGCCTGCAGAGAATCGTGGAGGAGAACAAACGGGAGCGGGAACGGCTTGTGGAAGAAAGCCGCAGGTTGATCGGGGAGGATCTAAAGGAAACTTCTGCATGGCTGCTGCGAAGCCGCATGGATTCCACCATCGAATCCCTACAGGCCCGATGCTGCCGTATCGTGGAAGATAGTTATGCTTACCTGGATCGAAAGATGGAGCTGAGCCCCAGGGAACAGAAACTTCTAAAAAAAGTTTTAAACGCGTCCTTGCAGAGACTCCTGCGTGAGCCGATTCAGGAATTGAAACAGATTGATTCGCAGCAGAAGCAGGAAGAATATAAACGGATGGTGGGGGAGCTGTTTCGGATTTGAATGCCTGCTAGGCGGGCGATGGGAGTAAATGTGAAATCAGCGATTTCACAGTCTTGATTTGAATGCCCGCTAAAGCGGGCAGGCGGGAGTTGCGTATGAAATATGTGATCGGCACACGGGGATCTAAGCTGGCTTTGGCGCAGGCTTCCTATGTCTGCGACAGGCTGAAAGAGGCTTACCCGGAAAATGACTATGAAATCCGTATCATAAGGACAAAAGGGGATGCGGTGCAGGATCGGCCGTTGGATCAGATCGGGGATAAGGGGGTATTTGTAAAAGAGATTGAAGAGCAGATCTTGGCCGGGAAAGTGGATATGGGCGTGCATAGCATGAAGGATATGCCTGCGCAGCCTGCACCTGGGCTGGCATTTGTCCACGCCTGGAAGCGGGAAGATCCCAGAGACGTGTTGATCCTGAGGGAAAAGAAGGCCTTGCGGGAGCTGCCTTACGGCGCCGTAATCGGGACGGGGAGCAGGCGCAGGGAACTTCAGCTGAAACGTTTGCGTCCCGATTTGAAGGTGGTGGGGATCCGGGGAAATGTGGATACCCGTCTGCGGAAGATGGAGGAACTTAAGCTGGACGGGCTTGTGCTGGCGGCAGCAGGACTTCATCGATTGGGAATGGCAGAAAGGATCACGGAATATCTGGAACCGGATCAGATGATTCCCGCTCCGGCCCAGGGCGTGCTAGCGCTTGAGATCCGGGAAGGGGATGAGGTAACGAGCCGCATGTTGAATGCGCTCAGCCATGGGGAGACGGAAGCTGCGGTGGAGGCGGAGCGCGGATTCCTTCAGAGAATTGGAGGGGACTGTCATATTCCCATCGGTGCAGTCTGCAGCCGGATGCCGGACGGGAGGCTCATGCTGCGTGCCGTATTCGGAAAGAAAGACAGTGACAGACTTGCTTTTTCGCAAGTATGCGGCAGGGATCCGGGACAGCTGGCCGAGGAAGCGGCTGAAAAGATTCGGCGGGAGCTGGCGGGAAAGGTATACCTGGTGGGCGGTGGTCCGGGAGATCCGGGGCTAATCACGGTCAAGGGGCTGAAGGCGATCCGAAGCGCAGACTGTATCGTATATGACCGCCTCTCCTCACCGGCGCTTCTGGAAGAGGCGAAGGAGGGCTGCGAGCGCATCTATGTGGGAAAAGCCAACCGTTTCCATACGATGAAGCAGGAAGAAATCAATGCCCTTCTCATCCAAAAGAGCTTGGAATATGAAACGGTGGTGCGGCTGAAGGGCGGGGATGCTTATGTATTTGGACGGGGAGGCGAAGAAGGCTTGGCTTTGGCAGAACAAGGGATTGCCTTTGAAGTCATTCCTGGCATTAGCTCTTGTACCGCGGGGCCTGCCTATGCAGGGATTCCCATTACCCATCGGGGAATCGCCACAGGTTTTCATGTGGTGACCGCCCACGACCGCAGGGATAAGCTGGCTGAAATCGATTTTGTGACCATGGCCCGGGGAAAGGAAACCTGTATTTTTCTTATGGGCTTGGAAAAGCTGGACGAGATCACCCGAGGGCTTTTGGATGCGGGAATGGAGCCAGAAACGCCTGCGGCTGTCATTTCTAAAGCTACGACTCCAAAGCAAAGGACGGTGAGCGCCCCTTTGGTTCGGCTGGAAGAAGAAACGAGACGTGCCGGTTTAGAATCGCCTGCCCTGATCGTCGTGGGCGATGTGGTTGCTTTCCGGGAAAAGTTGAATTTTTATGAAACAAAGCCCTTGGCCGGCAGGAGGTATTTGATTCCGGGGATCGGCAGGAGGGCGATGGAGCTGGCAGAGCTTTTGCAGGAACAGGGAGCGGCTGCGGATGTGCTTCCGGTAGGCGATATTGAATACAAAAGGGTGGAACTTCCCATAGAAAGGCTGCAGGAAACTGACTGGCTGATTTTCACCAGCCAAAATGGTGTGGAAGGGTTTTTAAGAAACCTAGCTTCCTCAGGGCTGGATCTGAGGAGCTTGGCGGGCTGCCGGATCGCGTCGATCGGAGGAAGAAGCGCAGAATGCCTGCGGTCCCATGGGCTTTTTGCGGATCTGATTCCGGAAAAATGGAACAGCGATGCGCTGGCGGACGCGCTAGCAGATGTTCTAAGCAAGACGCAGAGGGTATTGTACCTGAAGGCGGAGAATGCGGACTGCCATTTGAAGGAGAGACTCGGGGGAGTCTGTTCCTTTGAAGAACTGGCGGTTTATGCAAACCGGGCTGTGAACCCGGATGGTATGGAAGATCGGAAGGTGGACGACTATGATGGAATCCTGTGCACCAGCGCGTCCGCCGCATCCCGCCTGCTAAATGCGTGCGTAAACCGAGAAGAATGGATAAGAAAAGGTTGTTTTTACAGCATTGGGCCAAAGACTACGGCCTGTTTAAAAGGGCTTGGGGTTGAACGGATTCAAGAGGCTGGAGAGGCTTCGTATGAAACGCTGGCCTGGCTGTGTATGGGAAGGGAAGAAAAGAGCTGACACATTTGGGAATACGTCGGTGTAATATTGGGGCAAGGAAGTGTTGTATGGCGACTGCTCCATATAAACGGTTTGCGTCGTTTTGGGGGCGCTAGGAGTTTGGCAGGAGGATCAGCTTGCGACAACTGCTGTAAACAGTGCCCTTCCTGCCTTGATTTTTGGCTTTTCATATATGGAAACTCCAGTTTACCCTGCTTCAAGGCAGGGTGATTGGATATTGCAGAAAAATAGGGGGAGTAGCCGGATTATGATAGTTCGCCTGTGCATTTGCTGAATAGATTGGATGAAATGACGCATCACATGCATCCAGCTAAGTGCGCGGCGATTTTGATGGCTGGATGCAAAACGACTCAGGCTTGCCGGAACTTTTACACACATATGCTCAAAAAGGCAGAAGGCGTTATACGCTAAAAAATATGGAAAAAGTGAAATTACCTCTTTTCAAATGAAAAGGTTTATGATATACTTCTTTACATGCAGATATAGTTCATCGGTAGAACGCTAGCTTCCCAAGCTGGAGAGACGGGTTCGATTCCCGCTATCTGCTTTTTATTATGCCCGGAGAGCGGCAAATAGGGCGCTCTCCGGGTTCTTTGATACTAGAATGATACAAATAATTTAGTATGTGTTCTTCTGGCAGATATCCTGCAGCCTGGCCTTAGTGAGGTGGTATATCATAATCCTTTATGGGATCTATCTGAAAGGCTCCGGCGTTGGCGCGCTGCGGTCTTTTCAAATTATGGTTGAAAAATGCGGGGATATGGCATATAATATGTTTAACAGGACAGCCGGAAGGTGAGTGCAAGTCACCCGACCCGGCGAAGATTTATAACAAAACTATTAAGAATAGCCGTCTACTTTGTCAGGAGCAGGACGGCTATTTCTTATTTTTCAGATTCAGAATCGCAACAATCAAAAGTCCAATTGTTAATATAACCATAAATTCTTCATATGTACTCATAATAATCACCACCTTCCGCAAGACTTCGGATTGGGTGAGAGCACGTCCCCCGGCTGCCCGGTTAAACATATTATGTTGTCATGGTGCAGTAGTTTTTCGATTTGAAATCGTGGCTATTAAATATGCCCTGAGGCTCTCACTGCCGCGCATATGCGGGCGAAATGCCTGTTGATGGAATTTATCAACGAATGCATAAAACGCCTATATGGGGCGGATAGAGCGGCTGTTTTCGCCCATAAGTGGGAGAAGTGGCGGTGAAGAGTTTTCACAGTACTTGGAGAAAACCATTGTAACCACTTGTGGCAACACCAGTTCCCTTTCTCCATTTTGTGGGGGAAAAGTAAGCACAGCCATTGTTCGTGGTTACACTCATTTGGCTTTTACCAGATAGCTCCATGCAGGAGCCGCCCAAATTTAGGGCATCCCCTGTTCGTAATCACCAGCGCCCCTGCCACAGATTGGACGGTACAATTTGGGGCTATCCATTTAATGGATATCTGGAGAGTGTCCTTTGATGTGACCAGTCCGTTTTTCGGACGAACCTGTACTTGTAGGTATGCCTACGGTGGTTTCCGTTTTTGAACAGGCCACGAAGCCAAAAGTGGCTTGGTTAGTCCTTGGGTGGTTTGTTTAGCTTCTTTTGGTATTCGGGTATATTAGATAAATCCGATATATAATCCGCAGCTTTTTTTCGACCAATATCGTTTAAGTTCTCATAAAAGTCTGGCATGGTAGGTGTCAGCTCTATAAGTGTTTGAAGTTTTTCTTTAAGAACTTGGACGTTTTCCTTGGATTTTTGGGTATTTTCGTTTAAATACCTACCGATAATTTCGGCACAATCTTTTATGCTTTTACTAAGTCTATCATAGCTCTCTGTTGTTCGTTGAATGAAATCAGAAACTTTTTGAGTTTCTTCTTCTGTAATTTCTTCGCCAGAGTTCTGTTTTATGATTATTTTTTGTGCTTCTTCATCTAATCTTTCTCTTTCGGAATCCGTGTTAACCCGAATGCTGCCATCAAATCCCATTAATTCATAAAGAGGTACATTTAATGCATTAGCTATTTTCTGTTGCGTTTCTATCTTGGGTGTCCGTTTACCATTTTCATATTGTGCTATCATAGCTTGCGATACGCCCAATTTAGCACCAAGCTCTTTTTGCGATAGCCCCATTTCGCTTCTATATTTTCGTATTTGCTCTCCAATAAACATGTAATCACCTCAATAATAAGTTTATCAGATGAAAGAGAAAAATAAAAGCAAATGTTTATATTTGTGCTCGCAATATATAAGCTTAGTTAATAATGTGGCATAAGCAAAAGCTTATTGCAACTATTTTTTTGAACAATGGAGGAAAATGCATAAAAATTGACAGAATTAAACTGGTGACGGAACTTGCAAAGCATGACATGACACAAAAATAACTTGCGGAGTTATCATTCCGGAGGTGGACGCGTATGTATCGCCGCGATGTGTGAGAATGCAGACCACAATCCAGCAGCGGCAGTCCTAACTGCAGCGAATATCTATGCAGAGATTTTAAAAGCAAGTGAGGCGCTGGATAATGCAAAAATGTCGGAGACAAACCGTTTCATCATTGTGACGCTGTCCATGTATGCGCTTAAAAAGAGCAAGGATATAATGATGGAGACGGATATAGGCGCTGACCTGCGCCTGAAGGGTGTTATTTCAAGCCTGGATGGGGCTATGGTGATCAAGGTGCCTGCGATCCGCTTGCCGGAGGGATTCGGGTTCCTGATGTGCCATCCCTGTGCGACGGTTGCACCGGTAAAGTTGGAGGATTATATTATCCACGAATGCTCGCCGGGAATAAACGGGGCCCTTGTGGAAGGCCGTATCTGCTATGATGCATTCGTATTGGAAAACAAGGCGAAGGCCATTTATTACCAGACACAGCCGGCAGCATAGAGTGTGTCGTAAGAGAAGGAAGTAAGATGCCATAAGGAAATGTCCCGGGCTTTCAGGAGTGATTGCCCGGGACGTTTTTATCTGGGAGGGATGAAGCGATGACGAAAGAGCAGCTTGTCCTACGGATCAAAGAGGGACAGGCTGGCGCCGTTTCTGCCGGAAGCCTTGGGGAGCAAGGCATACTAGGGAGGCGTGGCGTCGTTTAAGCGTACCTGGACGAGCAGCACGGAGTGGGCGGCGATGCTGCTGGGATGAAAATTTACCTCGGCGCTAAGAGGGTAAAAATAGGCCCCTATTTTTGATTCTACACTGATACTAAAAGGCTGGAAAGAGAAAAATAAAGCTTGAATAGTCGGAAAAATAGGGATAAAATATAGAGAAAAGCAGGAGATAATATGGGGAAAAACGGCGGATCCAATTCCCGCTATCCGCTTTTTATTATGCCCGGAGAGCGATAAATATGGCGTTCTCCGGGCTCCTTGATTGATACTAGTAAGGGATATATTGGGGACATTTTATTTGGTCATAAGGTTCATCAATGTCAGATTGATATGTATGACAAAATATTGTCTTATGAGGAAGATAGCATTTGGGGAAAACAGAAACTGACAGAATTATGGAAAGAAATTGAGATGTCATAGAGAAGAATAAAAATTATACGGAAGATTCAGAATAGCAGAAATAGACCGGTATAAGGTCAGGGGCTACGGACAGAACAGAGGCGATGTCTTTTGCATGATAACATTGCCGGTCATAATGCTGCTTCAGAGAAAACAGCGCAATGCGGGAATTCAATGGATGTAAAAAGGAGTTGAACTATTTTGATAATTGCCAAAGATCTCACAAAGACTTATCGGATCGCGCAGCCTGTAGAAGGACGTTTCGCTGCGGTCCGGTCATTGCTGCATCCTCATTACATAGAGCGCCGGGCCGTGGCCGGCATTAACTTTTCCATAGAGGACGGAGAAATCGTAGGATATATCGGGCAAAACGGCGCGGGCAAGTCCACCACCATAAAGATGCTGTCCGGCATTCTGGTGCCAACCGGGGGTGAAGTGGAGGTCAATGGCCTAACGCCCCATAAGGATCGGAAAGAACATCTGCAAAATATCGGGGTGGTGTTCGGGCAGAAGACTTCTCTCTGGTGGGATGTGCCGGTGATGGACAGCCTTCGCATTTTAAAGGAAATGTACCGGGTGGAGGAGAGCAGGTTTCAAAGGAATTTGGAACTTTTTACAGAACTGTTGGATCTGGGCCCCTTTCTGAATCAGCCGGTGCGGCAGCTGAGCCTGGGCCAGCGCGTGCGTGCAGACCTGGCTGCGGCCCTGATGCATGATCCTGGCATTCTGTTTCTGGATGAACCCACCATCGGTGTGGATGTGGTGGCAAAGGAGCGTTTGCGTAAGTTCATCCTTGAGATCAACCGGGAACGGGGCGTGACGGTGCTGCTCACCACCCATGATGTGGTTGACATGGAAAAGCTGGTGAACCGTGTGATCGTCATTCATACGGGTACGATCATCTATGACGGGGATATCCGCGGCCTTCGGGAGCGCTATGGCCGACAGCGTCGGATGGAGTTGCAGTTTGAAGGGGATTGTCCGGCCCTGGCCCTGCCCGGAGTGAAAACGGAAAAGATGGGGGAGGGACGGATGGCTGTCCTGTTCGATCAGCACATCTATACGGTGGATGAGGTGCTCGCCTTTGTTCGAAGGGCTGGCTCGCCTATACGGGATATTATCATCCAGGATGCGGACATTGAGCAGATCGTCCGGGATATCTATCAGGAAGGCGGAAAAGCGGTATGAGGGTATTTGCGGCTTTTGTGAGAACAGAGGGACGCTCCGCTGGCATATACCGGGCGGACTTTCTGCTGAAGGTGGTCTATAGTGTGATTGCCATGTACGGCGTGCGCAGTCTGTGGATGGCGTTGTATGCCCAGGATGCGTCCATGGTGGGGTGTCCGCTGGATTCCATGATCACTTATGCCATGTTGGCCGTGGCATTGGATATCATCTTTTATCCTTCCGCCCTATCCACAGCGCCTCAGAATTATATTTCTGGGCAGGTGCGTTCCGGACGCATTGACACGGATTTGTTGCGTCCCATGGGTTTGCAGGGACAGCTGCTCGCCCGCAATGCGGGAGCGGCCCTCTTTGGCGTTGTGTGGCTGGTCTTTCCCGCATGGCTCCTGGGAGTACTGTTTTTGGGAATGGAGTTGCCATCCGGTCTGATAGGGGGAATTGGATTTGCGGTCAGCGGGCTTTTAAGCTTTTTCATTTTATTTTCCCTTAATTTTCTGTTGGGTATGGTCTGTTTTGTGACCACAAATATTCGGCAGATCACCATGGCCTATAGTGGTATCCTTACCATCCTTTCGGGAAAACTCATTCCCAACTGGCTCTATCCGGGCTGGATGCAGGCAGTGGTCCATGTCCTTCCTTTCCGATGTATTTTCGAGATTCCCTTAAATATCTATACGGGTGCCGCAACCGGCAGGCAGGTTGTGGAAGACATTCTGTTGCAAGCCGCCTGGGCTGGAATGTTGTTTCTGGCAGGACATGTGGTGTGGACGAAGGTCCATGGATATTTGGCGGTGCAGGGAGGGTAAAATTTCTATTTAGGCAGTAGGGCGGGTATACCACACGATATGCAGGAGGCATTGGAATGGAGGAGTTTCGTTTTTCAGTTAAAATGTATGGTTCGCTGCTCAAAATGACCATGAAGGGAATCTTGCAATACCGGGCCGATTTCTGGATAAGCCTATTGAGCGTGGTGCTGCTTAACGGCGCCAATATTGTCCAGCTGTCCGTGATTTCCTGGCGCTTTCAGGCTCTTGGCGGCTGGGAAGTGGGCGACTTGCTGGTGCTTTACGGCATGTTCATGATCTCATGGAGCATCTTTTCTGTTTTCTTCCGCAAGCTGTCCAAGATCGAGGAGGAAATCGAAAGCGGCACCTTCGATGTCTATCTGCTGCGTCCTGTCAGCCCGTTTTTACAGCTTGTGGGAGGCGATATCAATTATGTCGGTTTGTGCGACACTCTCATGGGTATTTCGCTTGTGACAGCTGGACTGGCCATGGCTGGCGTGCGATGGGGAATGTGGCATATTCTCTGGTTTGTGATTTTCATCCTTTCGGGGGGAGCTATCGCGGTGTGTATACGTTTCCTGATCTCCTGTGTGGCTTTCTGGACCACAAAGGCAGGCGCTCTGAGTTCCATATTCACTCAGATCTATCTGTTGACGCAAAAGTATCCGGTTACGATTTTCGGCAGGGCGTTTCGCGTATTGGTGACGGGGATTGTGCCGATCGCTTTCCTCAATTTTTATCCTGCCTCCTATCTCATGGGAAAACCGGATGCTCCGCCGTGGCTATGTATGGTCTCTCCCGTCGTGACTGCAGTTTTGGCAGGTATATCGGCATTGGTGTGGAGAGCTGGGCTGCGAAGGTATGACAGCAGCGGAGGATGAGTTTGGCGTATCGTTTTTCTGCATCCTAAGATGGTTTTTTAAGGCCAGAGCTGTTTTGCCGCTAGGAGCATTTAGGGCCGCAAGAGGGAACGGCTTTGGTCTTAAGAGAACTAAGCTAAACGCAAGGATGTGCCGCTCACATTGGACTTGCATCCTGTGTTTTCTGATGGTAAGATAAGAAACAGCAGTTAGCCATATAAATAAATAGGTTGAAGATCAGGAGGTATCATATGTTTCGGAAAATAACGACAGACAAGGCGCCTGCAGCCATAGGGCCTTACTCCCAGGCGATCATTGCTGGGGATTTCTTGTTTGCGTCAGGCCAGATCCCCATTAATCCGGAAAGCGGGAATGTGGAGGCAGAAGGGATTGAAGGACAGGCAGAGCAGGTGATGAAGAATGTCGGGGCGATCCTCACGGAAGCGGGCAGCAGTTATGCCAAGGTAGTGAAGACAGGATGTTTCCTTGCAGATATGGGAGATTTTGCCGCTTTCAATGGCGTCTATGAGAAATATTTTACGGAAAAGCCGGCCAGGAGCTGCGTGGCTGTGAAGGAACTTCCTAAAGGAGTGCTGTGCGAGGTGGAGGTCATTGCATATCTTGGGGAGCGATGACTCCTTCCGGGCTTTGTGCTGTATAGCGGCGCAAAGCCTTTTTGTTTGGATTCGCGCTAAAGTGCGCAGGATGGAGGCGGGGTGAGAGAAAGGCGCTTTCAATCACCCCGGTTTGAGTGCGTGCCTTGCACGCAGATGGGATCACCCTGATTTGTATGTACGCCAAGGAGCGCAAATGGGAGCACAAATGAGAGAGAATGCGGAGAAAAAAGACAATATCATTTTGATCGGCATGCCCGGCGTGGGGAAAAGCACAGTGGGGGTGGTATTGGCCAAGAAAATGGGATATCGTTTCCTGGATTCAGACTTGATCATTCAGGAGGAGACGGGAAAGCTTCTCCATGAAATCATATCTTCGGAAGGGCTTTCCGGTTTCATAAAAGTGGAAAACGACGTGAACCGAAATATTCAGGCACACCACAGCGTCATTGCCACGGGCGGAAGCGTTGTCTATGGTACGGAAGCTATGGAGCATCTGAAGGGGATCGGCAGGGTGGTTTATCTGAAACTCTCCTGTGAAGGAATCGCGGATCGGTTGGGGGACCTGAAAAAGCGCGGAGTGGCGCTGAAGGAGGGACAGACGCTGGCGGAGCTGTATGCGGAGCGGGTTCCCCTTTATGAAAAGTATGGGGACTTGACCGTTGACTGTGAAGAAAAGGGGCTGCGCAGCGTGGTGGAAGAGATCGATAAGCGTCTTAGGATGCAGTAATGTAAGCAAACCCCATGATATGATAGGTAGGGGAATTAGATTGAAAATTAAAATTTTCAATCTTCCTGATTTGTCTGCCTGCTAAAGCGGGCAGATGGGAACAAAATATGAGTTTGAAAGAAGCATAGTTCAATCTCTTCGATTCATATGCGCGTGAAGGTGCGCAGGCGGAAACGGGTTGGAAAGAGGGGCCCTTCAAACTCATTGATTTGAGTGCGTGCTAAAGCGCGCAGATGGGAGCTAAAAATGAGAAAGAATTATCGGGGGAGTTTGCTCTTGTTTCTGGCAGCTTTTATCTGGGGTGTGGCGTTTGTGGCCCAGAGTGTGGGCATGGATTATATGGGACCGTTTACCTTTAACGGCGCGCGCAGCCTGATCGGCGGAACCGTTCTGCTGCCGTTGATCGCCTATCGGGAAAGAAAGCGGGGGCCGCAGGAGGAACCGGAGAACCCGGAAAAGACGAAGGCAGAAAGGCGTGTGACGCTAATCGGCGGGCTTTGCTGCGGCCTGGCCCTGTGCTCTGCCAGTATGCTGCAGCAGTTAGGGATCCAGTATACCTCCGTGGGAAAGGCGGGATTCATCACAACGCTGTACATTGTCATCGTTCCCATCCTGGGACTTTTTTTTCGGAAAAAAGTGCGTAAAATTGTATGGATCGGTGCGTTCCTTGCGGCCATAGGGATGTACCTTCTGTGTGTGGGAGGAAGCTTTCGTATGAATCGGGGGGATGTGCTGGTATTTTTCTGCGCGATCCTTTTTTCCATCCATATCCTGGTGGTAGATTATTTTTCACCAAAAGCGGATGGGGTGAAGCTATCTTGCATCCAGTTTTATGTATCCGGGGTCCTGTGTATGGCCGGGGCATTTTTGCTGGAGACGCCTTCCTGGAGCGCCCTGCTTGCAGGGATCGTTCCCCTGCTCTATGCGGGTGTGATGTCCTGCGGTGTGGCCTATACGCTGCAGATCATCGGCCAGAGGGATATGGATCCCACGGTGGCTTCTCTGATTCTCAGCCTGGAGTCCGTGATTTCCGTGCTGGCTGGTTGGGTCTTACTGGGACAATCTCTTTCGCCCAGAGAACTTGCGGGCTGCGCGTTGGTATTTACAGCGGTTATCCTGGTGCAGCTTCCTTCAGGAAAAAAGAGTGAAAATTGAAATTCTAAATTACCCTGATTTGTATGCCTGCTGAAGCAGGCAAGGAGGTTAGATTGAAAAATGTCTTTACAGCCATTTTTCAACCGTGAATGTATGCCTGCTGAAGCAGGCAAAGAGGTTAGATTGAAAAATGTCTTTACAGCCATTTTTCAACCATGAATGTATGCCTGCTGAAGCAGGCAAGGAGGGTTAGATTGAAAAATGTCTTTACAGCCATTTTTCAACCGTGAATTTATGTCTCTGTTGATGCAGGCACAAATTCGCAGGTTATGGAAAGGCATGGTTATCCGTATGGAGATTGAGATACGCCGCAGCAGGCGCAAAACCATAGCGTTGGAGGTGACGGCGGACGTGCGGGTCATCGTCCGAGCGCCTATGCGTATGAAGGAAAAAGAAATCGCCCGCTTTGTACAGGAAAAATCGGCATGGATCGAAAAGAGCCTGGAGCTGGTACGCCAAAGGAAGGCTGAAAGGGAGGCACAGGAAAAGCTGTCCGCGGAGGATATCCGCAGGCTGGCAGATCAGGCCCTGGAGTTGCTTCCCGGCCGGGTGGCGTATTATGCGCCGCAGGTGGGCGTCACTTATGGTAAGATCACGATCAGAAACCAGAAAAGCCGGTGGGGGAGCTGCTCAGCAAAGGGTAATCTGAACTTCAACTGCCTTTTGATGCTCACTCCCCCGGAAATCCAGGACTATGTGGTGGTACATGAACTCTGCCACCGCAGACAAATGAATCACTCGGAGCAATTCTGGCGAGAGGTGGAAAGGATCCTTCCGGATTATGGAGAACGCAGGCGTTGGCTGAAGGAAAACGGCAGCCGTATCATCGGGCGTATGCTGGAATAATATCTCAAATGCAGGAAGGCTTTGCAGTCCCAAAAGAGACCGACCGGGGCTGCAAAGCCTTCCTGCATTGGGACGGTGGAATAGAGGGCGGGAAGTCTGAATTTATAAACGAACAGGTCAAATGTAACGGACCTGTAAACACTTTGTGGCATTTTTATGATTGCCTTGTTTTGTTCATTCGTTCACGATATAATCATAAAAGAGGTGAATGTACAGGGCGGGGGATTCTTACATGAAGAGAAAGGTATGGCTGGGGTTATTTGGACTAACAATACTGGTGAACGTGGTTGCCTGGAACAGCAGGCAGTTCTGTGACTGGCATGTGAAGCATCTGTTCCCTGCGGCAGTGAACGGATATGGCAGACTGACGTCCCTTTTTCCTTTTTCTGTAGGAGAGTGGATGATTGCTTTGGGCCTTTTGCTTCTCTTGGAGGCGGTGCTTTTGGGGATAGTCCGCCTTTTCGTGCGCCGGGAATGGGTAAAGCTGCTGTGCAGGGGGTATTACCGGGCGTTTGCTTGGATTCTTCTAGCAGTTTTCATGGTCATGACCTGGAACTGTTTCATCCTATATCATGCGTCCAAATTCGATGAGAAGTATATGCCGGAGAGGGCGGCAAAAGGTTACACGGATCAGGAGCTTGCCCTTGTACGGGACCATATCGTGGAGCAGCTAAACGAACTGAGCAATTTGATGGAACGGGACGGGGACGGTTACCTGGTCTATACAGGACAGGTGACGCAGGAAGCTATTGCGGCCATGCAGAAGCTGGGAGAGGAGTACGGGCAGCTTGCCGGATATTATCCCAGGGCAAAAATCATAAGGGCCTCCGACCTGCTCAGCCAAGAGTATATGATGGGATATTATTTCCCCTTTTCTATGGAAGCCAATTATAATGGCAGGATGTATGTGGTGAACATGCCGTCCACCATCTGCCACGAACTGGCGCACCTGAAGGGATTCATCTTTGAAGATGACGCGAACTTCATTGGTTTTCTCGCCTGTATTACATCGGACGATCCTTTTTTCAGGTACAGCGGCTATATGGGAGTGCTCAGCTATGTGGAGCGGGAATTTCTGAATTCCATTGGTCACAACGCATCGCTGTACGCGGAGCATCCCGGAATCGCTGATCAGGTGTATGGGGATGACCTATTTCTAACCGCGGAGGCTTGGGAAGAGGTGGAGGAAAAGGCGGTGGTGGATACTGAAGTGGTAAAGAAAGCCTCCAATCAGTTTACAGAGGCCACGTTGAAGATCAACGGTGTGGAGGACGGTATGAAGAGTTACGGCAGGGTGGTACAACTCCTTTTGGAGTATTATGACGGAATCCTGTACGGATAGAGAGTATGAGGCCGCCAAAGAGGTTCGACGCCCGACAAGCCAGATGGTCCAGCCCCTCGGCATCGCCCTGGCTACAGGTGAAGGCGGCATGTCCTGCTGCGATGGGGAAGGGGGCAAGTCTGTTTTCGAACGCACTCATGCCAGACATTCCGATGAGCCCTGGACGCTTCCCAGTCGGGGTGCGTCCCTCCTGGGAAGCAGGTCTCATCTTCATGGCATGAAAGGCGTTCGAAAACAGACTTGCCCCCTTCCCCATCGCAGCAGGACATGCCGCCTTCACCTGTAGCCAGGGCGATGCCGAGGGGCTGGACCATCTGGCTTGTCGGGCGTCGAACCTCTCTTATAGCGATGGGCGGCCATTATGGAGTATGGTCCACGGGACAGCCGGCTTTGAACTGGCTTAGAAGGGACTTCATGGCGTTCATGTCTATAGGCTTCGCTAGATGGCCGTTCATGCCGGCATCCAGGGCGCTGCGGACATCCTCGGCAAAGGCGTTGGCCGTCATGGCCACAATAGGGATATGCCCAGCGTCAGGATGGCTGCATGAGCGAATCTGCCTGGTAGCTTCATAACCATTCATGACCGGCATCTGTATATCCATGAGAATCATGTCATAATGTCCGGGATCGGAATGGAGGAACATTTCCAACGCTTCCTGCCCGTTGTGTGCCAGTTCACAGGAGGCGTCCTCCATATCCAGCATTTCGGACAGAATCTCCGCGTTCAGTTCGTTATCCTCTGCCACCAGGAATAACATACCTTCCAGCGCCGGAGATTCATCAGGGAGTTCCTGAAGAGGGCGGCTGTCAGCATAGAGAGAATTCAGGGTCTGGCGGAAGGTGGAGATGAAGAAGGGCTTAGGCATAAAGGCATCAATGCCTGCGCTCTGGGCCTCCTCCTCTATATCGCTCCAATCATAGGAAGTGAGAACCAGGATGGGTATGTGTTTCTGGATGCGAGACCGGAGCTGCCCGGTGATTTCCACCCCATTGTGTCCTGGCATCTTCCAGTCGAGAAGAATCACATCATATCCGTCATTTTGTTCCTGTGCCTGTATTGCCATCACCACCGCAGCATCTCCGTCTGTGGTATAGGAGACTTCCACGCCGGTATCCCGCATCAGGGTTTGGATGTCCCGGCAGACCTCTTCCTCATCATCCACCACCAGGATCTTGGTAACTCCGTAACGGACCCGGATGTCTTCCTCATCGGATTGGGCTGGAAGGGCAAAGGAGAGTTCTACCGTGAAGGTGCTGCCTTGCCCAGGCCGGCTTTCCGCTTGGATGACGCCGCCCATGAGATCCACCAGGTTTTTGGTAATGGCCATTCCCAGGCCGGTTCCCTGGATGCCGCTGGCTGTAGAATTGGCTTCCCGGGAGAAAGGGTCAAAGACGGTTTTGAGAAATGAATCACTCATACCGATTCCGTTGTCCTGTACAACAAAGCATAGGCTGGCATATTGAGACGAAGCCTGCGGCAGGGCCTGGACGATAAAATCGATCTTCCCGCCCTCCGGGGTATATTTGACCGCATTGGATAGCAGGTTGAGAAGGATTTGATTCAGACGTAATTTATCGCCAAGCAACTGTTCGGCGGGGTATCCCTGTACATGCAGATCAAAGGTCTGGCGTTTGGCCTTGGTTTGGGGGAGCAGAATGGTGGTAAGCTCCTCCAGCAGGTCGGGAAGCTGAAAGGGCTGCAGGTTCAAGGAGGTTTTTCCGCTTTCGATTTTGCTCATATCCAGCACGTCGTTGATAAGGCTGAGCAGATGTTGGCCTGAGGCAGAAATCTTTCGGGTGTATTCCCGTACCTTATCAGGCTGGTCGGCATCTTTTTCCAGCAGGACGGAAAAACCGATGATTGCGTTCATGGGGGTACGGATATCATGGGACATATTGGACAGGAAGTGGCTTTTTGCCTCATTGGCGTTTTTGGCTGCTTCCAGGGCGCCCTGAAGATTTTCATTCATCCGCCGTTCCTGTGTGCGGTCCGACATCACCAGGATGAATTTCTCCATGCCCTGGATCTTTTCGTGATAAATGGTTTTGCGATACCAACGTAATTCCCGGCTGGTCTGATGCATATGCTGATGTTCCCAATGACGGCTGCCATGAATAGGAATGGCGGCCAGTTCTTCACGAGAAATGGAAACGTCGTCATCCACTACGCCTTGCCCCAGCAGCCGTACGTTCTTTATGGCCTCATCCAGCGGGATACCCAAGAGCCGTTCCACATTGGGGCTGATATAGTCCACTCTCCATGTCTTATGATCCAGCATTACAAAGATATCATCTACGTTGAGAGAAAGGGTATCAAACATCAGATCGCGGTACTTTAGCTCCAGTTCCTTTTCCTGCGTTTGACGCCAGCTGCGGTATATAAAATGAAAAATAAAGAATGCGCTCGCCAGTAAGAGTATTTTGAGAGTCTTATCCATGGTATTTCCCATCAATGTGACGGAAATACCAGTGATGCATAAGAGTAAAAATAGTAGGATCAGCCCTCTCTGCCGATGTGTCTTCATAATTTCCCCCTGCATATCACAGGCTATGCCTGTAATACCGTCCAACTTAGTGAGTTTAAATGCTTCTTTCCAAAAATCTTGCCATGCAACAAAAACCATGCCTTTCCCCAATCAGGTTTTATGGGAAAAAGGCATGGTTTTTTATCTTTCGGGTGTCCGAATTAGCCGATTTCTACCAGTTCATATTCTCGGGAGCCTATCCCCAGCGCCGCTGCGGTTTCTATGGTATGGACTCCGTTGCGCGTCTCGATGCGCTCAATGAGATGGCTGCGGCCAGGGTCGTCTGCCGCATAGACCAAATCCAGGCATGCCTGGTCGATAGCTACCGGGTCAAGGGAGGCCAGGATACCGATGTCCTTCATGCAGGGATCTTCCGCGACGGCACAGCAGTCGCAGTCCACGGACATGTTTTTCATCACGTTGATGTATGCTGCATTTCCGTGGAAATACTCTACGACGGAGGCAGCAGCGTCTGCCATGGATTCCAGGAAGGAATTATGATCCGACGTCCAAATTTTTTCCGTATTTCCCGCGCCATGGATATATGCTTTGCCAAAAGAGGAAGCGATGCCGATGGACAGCTGCTTGAGCGCTCCGCCGTAGCCTCCCATGGGATGGCCTTTAAAATGGGAAAGCACGAGAAGGGAATCGTAATTTGCCAGGTTTTTCCCGACGTAATTCTTGCGGATGCAATTCCCTTCGGGAATGGACAGCTCCAGATCCGGACCTTCTCCATCCAGGAGATCAACGGGAAAGTTCCGGCTCCAGCCGTGTTCTTCCAGCGTCTTCAGGTGTGCCTGGGTGGTATTGCGAGTTCCCTCATAGGCTGTATTGCATTCCACCACGGTTCCGTTTATGTGGTTAATGATAGGAATCCAGAATTCCGGACCGAGGAAGTTTTGGTTGCCTGTTTCCCCCGAATGCAGCTTAGCGGCGACTTTGCCTGGAAGCGGTTTGTCCAGAAGCTGATACAGCTCCAGGATTTTCTCAGGGGTGATGGTTCTGGAAAAGAAAACTTTCGCCTTCATAAATGTAATAACCTTCCTGCCCGCTTCAGCGGGCGTAAATCCACGGATAAAAATGGCTGTAGAGCCATTTTATACGTTAACTTTTGTCCGATTAGCGGCAGCAGCCGTGATGTCCGCCGTGCCCGCGACGGGGAGCAGCGTTCACGCAAGTACCGTCGCAGTAGCCGCAGCTATGGTTATAACCGCAGTAATCATACCCGTCATGGGTGTGGCGTCCCTCTTCGAGGCAGCCCTCCACCGTACATATCGGGCATTGCATATCGGCTGGGGCCGTTGCCTGCCTGTGATGGCCATGGGCGGATACCGGGGTTACCACGAGCAGGGACAACATCAGCGCGGCGGTACCTGCAGCCAAAGTTTTTTTGATTACCATGATGACAATTCCTCCTTTTTAAAAAAGCCAGGAAGGGATGGGAGCCGCCTTTTTCAAGGAAGCAGGTCCCTTTCGGTATGGATATTTCTTCCCGATATCCAGTATACCATAGGCAGGAATGTCATGCAAGGAAGGAAATTCATTTTAATAGGCGATACCCTCGCTGCACAAGGGGATACATGCCCCAAGTGCCGTATTTTGGCAACTGGCGGCGTGTATCCCCTTGTCCAGCGAGGGTATAGATGAAAGCGTTGCCTGACCCATTCCGCCCGGGCGATTTTGGCTTTGCAGGAGAAAGGGGCATGCTCCCGCCTTCTCCTGCAAAGCCAAAACCACCCGGACAGAATACAAAAGGTAGCTTCTAAAAGAATTACTTTTTCATCTTTGGGTTAAAAATAAGAGATGCCAGGTAGCCGAAGACGAGGGCAGCGCAGCATCCGGCGGCTCCGGCTTTGAAACCTCCGGTGAAAAGGCCCAGGAAACCCTGTTCGTCGATAGCCTCCCGGACACCCTTCATTAACGTGTTGCCAAAACCCAGCAGAGGAACGCTGGCTCCTGCTCCTGCAAATTTCAAAAAAGGTTCGTAGACGCCGATGGCGCCGAGTACGGCTCCGGTACATACCAGGAGTACCATGATCCGTCCGGGCATCAATTTTGTTTTTTCCATAAGGATCTGTACCAGGGCGCATATGAGCCCGCCGATCCAGAATGCGTTGATATAATCCATAAATCTTCCTTTCCCTGTTGGTTGTCAGATTGGAGCTGCTCAAAAAGGAAATGGGCTGCTTGTGCTGTTAGCATGTGGAATCAAGGGGACAATTATGCGCAGCTCTGGGAACTTTTCCCGGCTTTTTGTTCCGTCGTTTGCTTATCCTCCGGTATCGTGAATCCAGTTTCTCAGCGACTTATTTAAAATGCATTGACTCATTGTAACAGTTTGTACAGGTCTGGACAGTTTTTTGTTATTAGCACTCATTTGAATTGAGTGCTAATTTTCTATTGACTTTTCTCCAGGATGGAAGTACACTAAATACCAGAGCAAAAAAGAAAAAGGAAAACCGTCCTGCGGTTCTGCCCGTTGATTCGGCCGATATCAGGATCGGGCATCGGTACGGGCAGGTGCGTTCACGCAGCTGCCCGCTGGATGGGCTTTCATAAAATTTAATCAGAAAGGAATGTGATACAAATGGCAGAGAAGCACGGAAATTTGTCAATCAACAGCGAAAATATTTTTCCTATTATCAAGAAATGGCTGTATTCCGACCATGATATTTTTTACAGGGAATTGATTTCCAACGGCTGTGATGCCATCACCAAGCTGAAGAAGCTGGACGTGATGGGGGAATACACCCTGCCGGAAGGATATAAGCCCCAGGTGCAGGTCATCGTCAACCCTGAGGAAAAGACGTTGAAATTCATCGATAACGGAATCGGAATGACCGCGGACGAGGTGGAGGAGTACATTAATCAGATCGCCTTTTCCGGCGCCACGGATTTCATCGAGAAGTACAAGGATAAATCCGACGATAACCAGATCATCGGCCATTTCGGCCTGGGCTTTTATTCCGCGTTCATGGTGGCGGATGAGGTGCATATCGATACGTTGTCTTATCAGGATGGTGCGACGGCCGTACATTGGGAGTGCGACGGCGGTACGGAATTCGATATGACGGAAGGATCCTGGAATCAGGTGGGCACGCAGATTACGCTGTTTTTGAACGAAGACTGCCTGCAGTTCTGCAATGAATACAAAGCCGACGAGGTGGTGAAGAAATATTGTTCCTTCATGCCCGTGGAGATCTGGCTTTCCAGGGAAAATACGCCTGAAACCCAGACCATCAACGAGGATGAGAAGCTGGATGCGGACGTGGTCCTGGAGACTATCCAGCCTGAAAAGAAAGAAGAGAAGGACGGAAAAGAGGCAGAGGACGAAGAGGAAGCAAAGCAGCCCGTAAGGTTGAAAATTAAAAAGCGTCCTGTGCTGATGAATGAGATCCATCCGCTGTGGAGCAAGTCTCCCAGCGAGTGTACGAAGGAAGACTATGTTGAATTTTACCGCAAGGTATTTCAGGATTACAAGGAGCCCCTTTTCTGGATCCATTTGAATATGGATTACCCTTTTAACTTAAAGGGTATCCTGTATTTCCCCAAGATCAACATGGAGTATGAATCCATAGAGGGAACCATTAAGCTGTATAACAATCAAGTATTCATCGCGGATAACATCAAAGAGGTGATTCCGGAATTCCTGATGCTCTTAAAGGGCGTGATCGACTGTCCGGACCTGCCGCTGAACGTATCCAGAAGCGCTTTGCAGAACGACGGTTTTGTGAAGAAAATTTCCGATTATATCACCAAAAAGGTGGCTGACAAGCTTTCCGGGATGTGTAAGACCGATCGGGAAGAGTATGAAAAATACTGGGACGATATCAGTCCCTTCGTGAAGTACGGCTGCCTGAAGGATGACAAGTTCTGCGAGAAGATCACGGATTATATCCTGTTCAAGAACCTGGACGGAAAATATGTGACCCTGCCCGACTGCTTAGAGGTGAAGAAGGTGGATCCGGATGAAAAGGATGAAACCGCCGTAGATGAAAAAGGCGAAGCAGTGGAAGCGGAAGTGGTGGAAACCGAAGCGTCCAAGGAGGAAGAGGAAAAGAAGGAGCGCACCATTTACTATGCCACGGACTTGAAGCTGCAGGGACAGTATGTGAACATGTTCAAGCAGGCCGGGATGGATGCGGTGGTGCTGCCTGATCAGATCGACCAACCCTTCATCAATCAGCTCGAGATGAAGAACGAGGGAATCCGTTTCTGCAGGATCGATGCCGACCTGAACGATACGGTGAAAGACGAGACCTCAGAAGAGGCGAAGGAAGAATTGAAGGCCCTGTCCGAGGCGTTGGAGAAGGTGGTCAGGAAGGCCCTGTCGAATGAAAAACTTTCCGTGAAGGTGGAAAGGCTGAGAGATAAGAAGACGTCTTCTGTGCTCACCATCTCCGAGGAAAGCAGAAGGATGCAGGACATGATGAAGATGTATGCCATGAACGGCATGGATATGGGAATGTTCGGCGGAGAAGGGGAAACTCTGGTGCTCAATGCGGCTCATCCTTTGGTGGAATATGTGATCGCCCATAAGGATGAGGAAGACAACAAGAATGAGACGATGATCTGTGAACAGCTCTACGATTTGGCGAAACTGCAGAACGGCCCGCTGGATGCGCAGGCGATGGCCCGTTTTGTGGAGCGTTCCAATGAAATGATGGTGATCCTAACAAAATAGAGGGTATTGGCCCTCTTCGGCGGCCTGGATGCCGGCGTGACCTGTGAGGATCCTATGCTATGAAAAAAAGGACTGTTGCTTTGGGACAGTATCACGTATATATGGCCGTGGCCTTGGGATAGCCGCGCTATATTACGGGAATCTGTCATTGGGCAGCAGTCCTTTTTGTAAGGGCTAATCCGGTGTGCCTGTTTCAGACTAGATAGGGTTTTGCCAGCTGAAGGATGCCTTCCGGATTCTGTCGATACCATTGGTCGAACACGAGCCCGCTTTTGTCAACCACTTTTCCAAGGGCGACCAGGAAATCCGGGATATCCTTTTCCAGAATGGCACCGGCTTGGGAGGCGAAACGGGTGTCCTGGCGGTTTTCTTTTCCGCCGATTTGGAGGAAAAAGGCGGGATGAGGCTGCTTGTCTATCATTTTTACGGTGCCCTGAAATCCGATGGCTCCGATCTGATGGGTGCCGCAGGAGGAAGGACAGCCGGAAATGTGGATCTGAGGGAGGGCGTTCGCGGAAAGCTCGGCGGCCCGTACTGCCTCCACGCAGGCGGCCAGAAGCCTCTGGGAATCCCCAATGCCAACCTGACAGGTGGAGCTGCCGATGCAGCTTACGGAGGTTTCAAAGGGAGTATCCGCCCCGTCCCGGGTGGCATCCAGCACTTTGCGGGCTTCCTGTCCTGTGAGATTGATCAGATAGACTCCCTCGTCCGGAGTCAGGCGCAGTTCCGCTTCCTCCATATCTTTGATGACCTGTAGAATTTCGGAAAACCAGTCCGTCCGGGGCTGGCCGCCGATGGGGTGGTAAAGGATGCTGTAGAGTCCCTCTTGCTTCTGGGGAAGGACGCGGAATCCCTCTATATGAGTGCCGTCCCCGTTTTTGGTGATTTCGTGGGGATTAAGGGCGAGGGTCAGATCTTCTCCGGAGGCAAAAACTTCTTCCAGCTTGCTGCGATAGGCGTCCACATACGCCTGTGGCCCTCCAAGGGCCTCTGGTATATAGCGTGTACGCGCCCGCACCCGGGAAGCATAGTTGCCGTGGGCGAGGAAGAGCAGCCACATGGCTTTGATATGATAAAGGATTTGGGAAGGCTTTACGGCTTCGGCCGAAAGGATGCCCATGCGCGGGTTAGGGCCCAGTCCGCCGGCGCTGTATACATCGAAGAGCCCGTCCGGCCGGGCGGCAAATCCCAGATCCCGGAAGGTGGCATGGGTGAGGTTGACAGGAGAATTGGAGAAGGCCACCTTCAGCTTTCGCGGCATGGCTGGGGCATGAATGAATCCCAGTAGATAATCTCCAGCTGCTTCAGCCCAGGGGAGGGTATCGAAGTATTCTCCCCTTTCTGTGCCGGAAAGCGGGGAACACATCACGTTGCGCGGATAATCCCCGCCGCCGCCCAGGGTGACAATCCCTGCGTCCAGCGCTTCGGCCATGATGTCCGCTGCCGTTTGGCCGTCGATGTCGTGTAGCTGTATGGTTTGACAGGTGGTAAAATGCGCTCTTTTTACCTGATATCGTTCTATGACATCCGCCACAAAGGCGAGCCTGTCTTTGGTGAGACGCCCGGCGGGCATGCGCAGCCGCAGCATGTTGGATTCGCCGCCCCTCTGGGCATAACTGCCGAAACGCCCGGAAAAGGCCTTGTAGGCGGCTTTATCCATCTGTCCTGCATAGAAGGCGTCCGTTTTTTGGCGGAATTCGTCGAATTCCCTCCGCCAGGAGCGAAAGTCTTTTTTAACATCCATCACGTGTCCACACTCCGTTTCGCTTGATCGTTTAGATACTTCCAGAATACCCAGAAGATACTGGTTTTATGTAGCGTTTCAAAATAGTTCGATTCTGGATTGCTGTGTATAGAGCTTGATCAAAATACAAATTATGGGTATAATAGTACCTCAATAGGAACGAAAAACAGAAGAAAAGGGGATGTCCTCTCGGAGGGTGGTTGGATTGGACGCAAAAAAAGGACAGACAGAAAAAAGGGCTAGAACCGGAAGAGATCCAAAGGAAGCGCAGAACAAAGCCGTTAGCGCTGGTTGGAATGTGGGAACTGTGTTCTCGCTTTTTGCCGCGCTTTTGGTCTATGAACTGGGCAAGCAGGCCGGTCTGTGGGCTTTATTGGCCGTAAGGGACCGGCTTGGGGATGCATTGTCTGGCGGCAGCCAGGCAGTGTGGTTTGGCCTAGGAGGCATTGCCATGCAGCTTGGGGGCGGGGCGATCTGCGGTATTGTGTGGAGAAAATGGATTGCCTGGCAGATGCCCCGAAGATGGAAAAGCCGGAATACAGAGGGCGGAGGGAAAAAGAGGACGGATGCTTTTTCGACCGCAGCGTCTTTTCTGGGTCTGGCGGTTTCCTCTGCGCTGGGGCTGAATTTGCTGCTGGGGCTGATCCGTCTGCCTGATGTCTCGCAAGCCTTCCAGAAGACGGCAGCGGCACAGGCGGCAGTACCCCTGTGGCTTGGCCTTTTACTCTATGGCCTGATCGCTCCCTTTTCTGAGGAAATATTATTCCGAGGGATTCTGTATGGCAGGGCGAGGAAAACGTTGGGCAGGAATGCGGCCGTCTTTTTTTCAGGGATATTGTTTGCCGTCTACCACGGCAATGTGGTTCAGGGGATATATGCCCTCTCGATGGGCATTCTTTTGGCCTGTATTTATGAGAAAGCTGGATCAATCTGGGCGGCCGTGATTTTTCATGGAGTGGGAAATGTAGCCGTATTCCTTGCCATCGACCGGTTGGGATTGGGGAATGTGAGCTTGCTGCTGCGCATCTTTGCCTGCGTTGCCTTGTTGGCGGCCGCCGCAGGATGTGTGCTGGAATATTTCCCACAGTTACGGCTTTGGTTCAAGGCAAAGGCTTGAGCCGCGGATTGGGCGTTTCAGGGCAGCCGTTAGAGGATTGGCCAGGGGGCCGTCCGAGGACGGAGATTTGAGAGGCGCGGTACATGGGGCAGTTTTTGATAAAAGGGAGAAAAGGGCGTATGGGGCTATATTTGGTGGCGGTTTGCGACGATGAAATGGCAGAATTAAATAAAACAGAACGCTATCTGACGCAGTGGCGGGAGGGGCAGCCGGATCATACCTTTCAGATCGAACGGTTTACGAGCGCTGAAGAGCTGCTTGGCATGGTTATGGAAAACGGTTATGAACCGGATTTACTGTTAATGGATATCTATATGCCGGGAAGGACAGGGATAGAGGCGGCGAAAGCGCTGCGCAGCCTGGGAAGCTCGTGCAAGATCATTTTTCTCACCAGCTCCAGGGAGCATGCATTGGAGGCCTTTGGCGTTGACGCTACCCAGTATCTGGTGAAGCCCATTGAAAAGGAAGAGCTATTCACCGTGCTGGATCGGCTGTTTATGGAATTGAAGGAGAAAAAGAAGAATTATCTGCTTTTCAGGATTGATGGCCGCATCAGTAGAATTGCTCCGGAAACGATTGTGTACGCTGAGGCTCAGGGAAAAAGCCAGCGTCTGCATCTGGCGGACGGTACGTATGCACAATTGCGCATGACCATGACGGAGATCTATGGGATGCTCTCCGACCGGCCGGAGTTCGTCAAGGTGGGAGTCTCTTACATCATCAATCTGGAGCATGTGGATAGTCTGAATGCGCAGGAAATTTGTCTGGACATAGGCCGGATCATCTATTTGCCCAGGGGAACCTATCAGCCTTTGCGGGAACGATATTTCAGCTTTTATTGTGAATAAGACCCACACATGCAAGGTGATGAACATATGATTGGATATCCCAAGCAGCGGGTGGGGCCCTGTGGGAAAACAATCCTGGCACGTAGATTGGTAAAGATTGAAACTACGATTCAAATTGAATTTGAGGGCGTGCCCTGCCTGCAGATAGGTATCAGATTAAAATTAATATTTTTAGCCTCCTTGATTTGCATGTGCGCTAAACTGCGTGGATAGGAGAAAGATTGAGAACAGAAAGGAAGAAGATTGCATGAACATAGCAGGTGTCGTGGGAAATTATATCTTTCATGCGGCTGCAGTCCTGTTGTTATGCCGTTCACGATACAATGGAAGGAAAACGCAGGCAATTTGCGTCGCTCTGGCTGCGGTCCAGATTGGGATTGCATTTGGAGCCAGATATTTTTTATCAGGGCCTATATGGATATATCTGGTATTCCTATCTACTTTTGCCGTGCTTTTGGTGGAAATATTCTGGATATCTGCGGAAGGCTTTGCGAAGACGCTATTTTTATGCATGACTTATGTGCAGGCCTTCATGGTGGTCACCTATCTATCCGGTATTTTGTCAAACTGGATGTTCAACGCAAGCCAGGATGCGACGGCATATGTGCGGCTGCTGCTACATGGGACAATACTGGCAGTCTACGGGATGAAATTCCGGAAACGATTTGAGGTGATTCGATGGGAGATAGCGGAGGAAGGCTGGTGGCCTCTGTGTATTCTTTCTATTCTGTATACCGGATACATGTGTTATGTTACTATGACGGCCCAGGCTTCCTATTTCCGCTCGGTAAATCTCATGATATTTCTTCCGCTTTTGGCAGTAGTTTTGATCGGATATTGGGTGATTTTTCGCACCATCCATTACATGCGTAAGATGGCCATGAATCGGCAGATCGAACAGAGACAGAAAATCCTTTCCGAAAAACTGATCCTCATGGAAAAGGCCGAGGCAGATGCCAGACGCGTCCGGCACGATCTGCGGCATCATCTGCGGAATGTGGTTGAGTACGCAAAAGCCGGGAATACGGAGGCGTTATTACGCTATCTAGGGGAATACGAGGAGGAAGTGGAGAGGACGCAGACGCAGCATTTCAGCGCTAATTCCACTTTGGATCATATCTTGTCGGTGTATGACCTTGAGGCACAAAAGGCAGGGATTCAGACGGATTTTCGGGCTCTGGTAGAGGAAGATGTGGGCATAGGGGACGTGGATCTGGTGGCTGTGCTGGCAAATCTGTTGGAAAATGCCATGCATGGTTGTCTGAAATCCGAGAAGGAAGAAATGAAAATTCGGGTGAGGATTCGTATGGCTGCGGAAAAACTCTTCATTATGGTGGGCAATTCCTGTGCCGAGGATCTTTCTTTTCCAGGCGGTCTGCCGGACATAAAAGGAATTTGGATTTCGAGCGTCCTGCAAAGTGTGGGAAAATACAACGGAGATACGGATTTTGCCTGTTCAGAAGGGTGGTTTACCGTAAGAGTTATTATGAAATGTAAATGATATTTGGATGAGAAAGGAACACAAGGAGAGGCGTAGGCCTCTCTTTTTTTATTTGAATGTATGAAATAAAGATCATAAAAAACTGTTTTTGAAATGGATGCAAAACATTCCCGAAAAAGTGCAATCCGTGCCCAAATGCTTCCGGGGGGGGGTATTTTTGTTATAATGCAAACTATAACGATAGAATCATGCCGCCTGCAGTGCGGCGGAATGAGAGGAGAAATGTTAGGGGGTTCTTTTGCGGTCGCTCTGTTGCGTAATGGAATGGGCGCCATACTAATGATGGGGATTTTCCTTCTGTTGGATCGCCCGAGACTGTCCATGAAGAAGACTGTGTTGTGCTATATCCTGTTTGGAATACTGATGGTTCTTGTATTCAGTGCATGGTATGGTTTTGACCGGGACGGATATATTCGGTTTTCAGGGATCATGTCCCTGCCCGCTATTGGTATTTTCTGCGCGGCAATGAGCGGGGAAGGGATTTACTTATCTTTTTATAAGATATCATTAGGTTTTTATCTACTTTCCATCTGTGTGTTTTTGGGGATCGATGTATCCAGGCTATGGTTTGGCGGGAACAAGTGGGTGGATATCGGAATACGGATGGGAGTCTGTATACTGATTTTGACCGGGCTTGCAAAGCGTTATCGGAAATTTTTTTTTGAGAGCCTGGATTTTTTGCGGGAAGAAATGGATGCGTCCAGCCTCATCACTCTGATTGTATCCTTTATTCTGGCGGCTTTTGTGGCTCTTTGGCCTACAGAGCGCACCTTTTCCGTCATGAATATGATCCGCATTGCCGTTATCATGTTTATGGCAGGGGTGATCCAATATCTGACGTTCCATCTGTACTTGCATTTGGGAAAGGAACATTGCTATCAGGCGGAAAAGCAGCTTCTGGAAATGAATGAACAGTTTCTGCGCCGTCAATTAGAGCTGGAGAAGCGCGCCGAGGAGGAGGCTGCCAGGATCCGCCATGATGTGCGGCATCACTGCATGCTGATCCGGCAATATGTGAGAGATCGGGATACGGAAAGCCTGCTTGCCTATCTGAAGCAGTACGGGGAGGACGTGGAAAACGCAAGGACGGAGCGGCTTTGTGGGAACCGCTCGGTAAACGGGATTCTATCTTCTTACGCACACCATGCGAGGAAGGAGGGGATCCGGGTGCGTATGGTAGTGACAATGTCCGAAGATCCGGCTGTGCGGGATATTGATCTGGTGGCCATTCTTGCTAACCTGTTCGAAAATGCCATCCAGGGCTGCCTGCATTCCGGAGCGCCAGAACAGGAAATCAATATGTCCATTACCCAAAAGGGACATAAAATCGTGATTCAGTGCCGTAACACCTGTGGTGCGAACATTCGGTTTCGGAACGGACTGCCCCGGCCAGAGAAAGGGAACAGCACGGGGATGAGTTCCATCGTGAAAACGGCTGCCCGATATGTGGGGGAAACGGATTTTCTGGTGGAAGACGGGACGTTCCTGGCAAGGGTGCTGTTGAATCTGCCGGGGGGGGGTATCGCCGGAGTTCCTATAAAAAGATAGCAACGGATCGAGATATATGAAAATAGAATGCATGCTGCGCATGCGGAGGGGAGCAAGGTTGAAAGAAGGACGCTTTCAACCACCCTGAAATAGAATGCAT
>CANSTU010000022.1 GCA_947650005.1 uncultured Lachnospiraceae bacterium | reverse complement strand
CTCGACAGGGAAGCGTCCAGGGCTCATCGAAATGTCCGGCGCGATGGCGCTCAAAAACTTGATGTGGATTCCACGCCCGCTCCTGGGCTGCGCTTCTCGGAACTGCATCCTGACAGAGGTGGGAAATGCAACTATTGCCCAGCTATGTAGGATAATACAGCCATTATTGACTTTTAAGGCCTTCTTTAGTATATTTATATGGAAGAAACACAGATCCCGCAGCCGGGCTTTGCAGGGGCCAAGATGCGAAGATGCGGCAAAACCCGGCTGCGAGGTCTGTGGCAGTTGTCCGAGTGGCAATATAAAGGACAGCCACGGCTGTGGAATATCGTGAAATCTTCGATTTCACAGGAAACGAGAGTTTCCTTAGCCTGATTTGAATGCCCGCCGAAGCGGACAGATGGGAGCTAGAGGGAAGAATGGCAGAATATGTGAATGTGGCAGTGGATGCTATGGGAGGAGACAATGCGCCCGCGGAAATAGTCAAAGGAACGGTGGATGCCGTCTGCAGTGAAAAGAAGATCAAGGCCTTCCTGGTGGGAAAAGAAGAGGCTATCAGAACTGAATTGGCACAATATACCTATCCGCCTGAACAGATCGAGGTGGTGAACGCCACCCAGATCATCGCTATGGCGGAACCACCTGTGGCGGCGATTAAAGGGAAGAAGGATTCTTCCATTGTCAAAGGTCTGTACATGGTGCGGGAGGGCACGTGCGATGCCTTTGTATCCGCGGGGAGTACGGGAGCAGTGCTGGTGGGTGGCCAGGTGATTGTGGGGCGCAGTAAGGGCGTGGAACGTCCTCCTCTGGCTCCGTTGATTCCCACGGAAAAGGGAGCAGCCTTATTGATTGATTGCGGGGCAAATGTGGATTCCAGGCCTTCCCAGCTGGTGCAGTTTGCCAGGATGGGATCCATCTATATGAAATACGTGATGGGCGTTCCAAACCCACGGGTGGGAATCGTAAACATCGGTGCTGAGGAAAAAAAGGGCAATGCGCTGGTGAAGGAAACGTTTCCCTTGCTGAAGGAATGCAGCGATATTAACTTTGTGGGAAGCGTAGAAGCCAGGGATATCCCAAAGGGCGAGGTGGATGTGATCGTCTGCGAAGCCTTTGTGGGCAATGTGATTTTGAAGCTATATGAAGGGGTAGGCGGTACGCTCATCAAGATGGTGAAGGGCGGGATGATGTCGAGTCTGAGAAGCAAGATCGGCGCTCTTCTGGTTAAGCCTGCTTTGAAGCAGACATTAAAGAAATTTGACCTGGAACAATACGGCGGTGCGCCACTTCTGGGTTTAAAGGGGCTTGTGGTGAAAACCCATGGGAGTTCCAAGTCGATTGAAATTAAAAATACCATCCTGCAGTGCGTGGCTTTCCGAGAGCAGGATATCATCGGTAAAATTCAGAAATCGATTTCCGGGATATAAGCATAGGTTAGGGAGAGGACGAATGATATGGAGCTTGATAAGCTGAGGACAATCATTGCTGAAGTATTGTGTGTGGATCCCAAGGAAATCACGGAGGAAACCACTTTTGTGGACGATCTGTGTGCGGACTCGTTGGATCTTTACCAGATTGTAATGGGAATTGAAGAAACCTTTGAAATCGAGATTACGGCCGAGAACGCGGAAAAGATTCATACGGTCGGAGAGGCGATGGAGCTGATTAAAAGCAGTTCTCATTAATTATTATAGAAACAGAAAGAAGGCAGCATATCCGAAAAGCCCGTAGCGGGGAAACCCGGGTAGGGCTTTTTGATTTGTGCGCCTGTGAAAGCGTGCAGATGGGAGCAAGGTTGAAAGAAGTACGCTTTCAACCTCCTTGATTTAAATGCCCGCAAAAGCGGGCGTACGGGAGCAAGGTTGAAAGAAGTACGCTTTCAACCTCCTTGATTTAGATGCCCGCGAAGGCGGGCGGATGGGAGCAAATGTGAAGTACAGTCTGGAAGAATTGGAAAGAAGGATAGGGTATCAGTTTCATGATAAAAAGCTGTTGCAGCAGGCATTGACCCATAGTTCTTATTCAAACGAGCAGAAAATCAATAAATTAGAGAACTATGAACGGCTTGAGTTTTTGGGCGATGCGGTCCTGGAACTGGTTTCCAGCGATTTTCTGTTCCATGCAAATCGTGATATGCCGGAGGGAAAACTGACGAAGCTGCGTTCTTCTATGGTCTGTGAACCGGCGCTGGCCTATTGCGCCAGAGATCTGGAGCTGGGAAAATATATGCTGCTGGGACGTGGGGAGGAATCCACTGGGGGCAGGGAACGGGAGTCCATCACATCGGATGCTATGGAGGCGATGATCGGAGCCCTGTATCTGGACGGTGGTTTTGAGGCTGCACATGCGTTCATCCACCGTTTTGTTTTAACGGATCTGGAGAACAAAATTCTTTTCTATGATAGTAAAACCGTTCTGCAGGAAATGATTCAGGCAATCCCCGGAACCGTATTTGAATACGTCCTGATGGGAGAGGAGGGGCCGGATCACGATAAGCAATTTCTGGTGGAAGCCCGATTGGATGGCAGGACGGCAGGCAGGGGAAAAGGAAGGACGAAAAAAGCGGCGGAACAGCAGGCAGCCTATCAGACCATTCTATCCCTGCGTCAGGAACGGATCTGGGAGGGAGAGGAAAGCAGATAAATGTATTTAAAGAGTATAGAGATACATGGTTTCAAGTCCTTTGCCAATAAGATTAATTTTCAGTTCCACAACGGGATCACCGGGATTGTGGGGCCAAACGGCAGCGGAAAAAGCAACGTGGCGGACGCGGTACGCTGGGTTTTGGGGGAACAGCGTATCAAACAGCTACGCGGCGCATCCATGCAGGATGTGATCTTTTCAGGCACGGAACTGAAAAAACCCATGAGCTATGCCTACGTGGCGATTACTTTGGACAACAGCGATCATCAGTTGGCCATCGATTATGAGGAAGTCACGGTGGCCAGACGGATCTACCGTTCCGGAGAGAGTGAATACCTGTTGAACGGAACGGCATGCCGCCTAAAGGATGTGAACGAATTATTTTACGATACCGGTATCGGTAAAGAAGGCTATTCCATCATCGGGCAGGGGCAGATCGATAAAATTCTCAGCGGAAAGCCGGAGGAACGTAGGGAGTTATTCGACGAGGCGGCCGGAATCGTGAAATTCAAAAGACGGAAGAACACGGCTGTAAAGAAGCTGGAGGAAGAACGGCAAAACTTATTGCGCGTACGGGACATTCTGGCCGAGCTGGAAAAGCAGGTCGGCCCTCTTGAAAAACAGTCGGAAAAGGCCCGAATCTATTTGAAAAAGAAGGAGGAACAAAAAGGGCTTGACGTAAATGTATTCCTCCTGGAAAATACCAGGCTGCGGGAACAGCTTACGGAAATCGGCCAAAAGTACGATAACGCTTCGCAAGAGCTTCAGGAAACCACGCAAAAATATGAACATATCAAAGAAGAATATGAACGGGTTCAGGCAGAGATCGAGCAACTGGACGGTAGGATTGAGAAGGCCCGTACTTTTCTGGCTGATACAGGTCTCATGCAGGGAAAACTGGAAGGACAGATCAATGTCCTGAAGGAGCAGATCAATTCCGCAAAGGGGAATGAAGCGCACCTGAAAAACAGGAAGGAGGCTCTCTCAGCAGATATCGGCCAGCGGGGCGCAGACCGGGATCGCATCCTGGAAGAAAAGAGGGAGACTGACGGACGCCTGGGTGAATTGGAGGCGGTGCGGTCAGAGGCAGCCGCCCTTCTTTCCGATGTCCTTTCAAGGATAGAAGAACTGAATGCCAACATCGAAAGCGGCAAGAATACGATCATTAACGAATTGAACGAGCGCGCCACCATCAAATCCCGGATGGGCCGTTATGACACCATGATGGAGCAGGTTCAGATCAGAAAAGCGGAACTGAATTCCAGACTGCTGCGGGCGAAATCGGATGAAACACAGCAGGAAGAGAACATCAAGGAACTGGAACTGGAATTCCTACGAATCAATGACAATATTTCCAAGCTCAACGAAAGCCAATCGCTGACCGAAGAAAGACTGAATGAAATCCGGGATGAAATGGCCGCAAAGGATCAGAAGCTGCGGGACACCCAGGTTATCTATCACCAGAAAAAATCCAAGCTGGAGGCTTTGACCAATCTCACAGAACGCTATGAGGGATATGGTGGAAGCATAAAACGGGTCATGGAGCAAAAGGAGGGCAATCCGGGAATTATCGGTGTGGTAGCGGATCTTTTGAAGGTAGATGCCAGATATGAAGTGGCCATTGAAACCGCCCTGGGCGGCAGCATCCAGAATATCGTCACGGATAACGAAGAGACTGCTAAGCGGATGATCGGTTTCCTGAAAACCAATAAGGCGGGACGGGCCACATTTCTGCCATTGACCAGCATCCGAAACAGGCAGGAGTTCCGCCAGCGGGAAGTTCTGTCAGAACAAGGTGTTCTGGGCCTGGCGGATACCCTGGTGCGGGTGGACGAACGATATCGGGATGTGGCCTCCTCCCTACTGGGACGGATCCTGGTGGTTGAAAATGTGGATCAAGCGGTACGAATCGCCAGAAAATACGGTTACTGCCTGCGCATGGTCACGCTGGAAGGAGAACTTTTTACGCCAGGAGGCGCCATCAGCGGAGGCGCCTTCCGCAACAGCAGCAACCTGTTGGGAAGAAGGCGGGAGATTGAGGAACTGGAAAAGGCGGTCAAGGATACCCTGCGGCAGGTGGATACCCTTTTAGACGAGATCGAGCAGACCAAAAAGCGCCGAAACAGCCTGCGTATGGAGCTGGAACAGGTAAAATCATCTCTCCAGCAGGAATTTATTCATCAGAACACGGCCAGAATGAATGTGGCATCAGCCAGAGAGAAACGCGAGAAGGCTGGCCAAGGATTTGAGGATCTGCAAAAGGAGCAGATGCAGATCGCGGCTCAAATGGAAGAAATCCACAGTGATAAAGAACGTATCCGCGGCCAGCTGGAAGCATCAGAAAAGCTGGAGGAGGACGTAAAGAAGCGAATTTCTGAAGCGGAGAAGGAATTGGAAGGCTTGCGGGAAGAGGAGGCCGGACAGGCTGCCCGGGTAGCGGAATGGGATGTGGAGGTGGAAAAAATCCGCCAGAAACAGGGGTTTGAGCAGACCAACCTGGAACGTGTGGAAGGAGAAATTCACAGATTCACGCAGGAGCTGGAGGAAGTTCAGTCCGGATTAGACCAAAGGGCGGAGGAAATAGAAACCCGCCTGAAAGACATCCAAAGCCTTCAGGAAACCATCCTGGCCTCTCATACGAGCCAGACGGACGGGGAAAAGAAATTGAAAGAGGATGTGGCCAGAAAGGAACTTCTGGCCGCGCAGCAGAAAAATTTCTTCGCAGACCGGGAAAGTCTTGCCGACCGCCAGGCCGGACTGGATAAGGAAGTCTATCGTCTGAATGCCCAGAGGGAAAAGCTGGAAGAATCCGTGGAATCCCAGATTAACTATATGTGGGATGAATATGAAATCACCCTGAGCGATGCCGCCGCCCTACGGGATGAATCTATGCAGGATTTGGCCGCTATGAAGAAGGAAATCGCCTCCCTAAAGGATCAGATCCGGAAATTGGGGGACGTGAACGTAAATGCCATTGAGGATTATAAGAATCTGATGGAGCGCTTCACTTTCCTGAAAAACCAACATGATGATCTGGTGGCGGCGGAAGAGACCCTGGTGGGCGTCATCAAGGAACTGGATGAAGCCATGCGCAGGCAGTTCAAGGAAAAATTCGCCCAGATTGGACAGGAATTTGACAAGGTTTTCCGGGAATTATTCGGCGGCGGAAAGGGAACACTGGAGTTGATGGAAGACGAAGATATCCTGGAGGCAGGAATTCGAATCATCGCCCAGCCGCCGGGAAAAAAGCTGCAGAACATGATGCAGCTTTCCGGCGGAGAAAAGGCGCTTACGGCCATCTCCCTTCTATTTGCCATCCAGAACCTGAAGCCATCTCCCTTCTGTTTGTTGGATGAGATCGAAGCGGCCCTGGACGACAGCAATGTGGGACGGTTTGCGGGTTATTTACATAAGCTGACGAAACATACGCAATTCATCGTCATTACCCACAGAAGAGGGACCATGGAGAAGGCGGACAGGCTGTATGGTATTACAATGCAGGAAAAGGGAATCTCCACCCTGGTCAGCGTGAGCCTGATCGACAAAGAACTGGATAACTGATTAATGCCTTAAAGAAGGCATAGGGGAGTACATGAAATCTGTGATTTCATGCTCTTGAATGGAATGCCTTAAACAAGGCGGATTGGAGTTTGGCGTGAGTGAGGAGAAGAAGGGCTTTTTTGCGAGGTTGAAGGATGGCCTGAATAAAACGAGGAATAATATTGTAAACGGCATTGATTCCGTGTTTAACGGATTTTCTTCCATCGATGACGAATTCTATGAAGAATTGGAGGAAATCCTTATCATGGGAGATATCGGCGTCAACGCTGCCTCGGATATCCTGGAGCGCTTGAAAGCGCAGGTGAAGGAACGGCATATCAAGGATCCGGCGGACTGCAAACAGCTTCTGATCGACAGCATTAGGGAACAGATGGCTGTGGGAGAGACCGCCTATGAATTTGAGAAGAAGCAGTCCATCATTCTGGTGATCGGTGTGAACGGCGTGGGTAAGACTACCTCCGTGGGGAAACTGGCGGGAATTCTGAAAGCGCAAGGGCGTAAAGTTTTAATTGCCGCAGCGGATACTTTCCGGGCTGCTGCCGGGGAGCAGCTCGCGGGCTGGGCCAGCAGGGCTGGTGTGGATATGATCGGAGGGGCGGAAGGATCTGACCCGGCCAGTGTGGTATTCGATGCGGTGAATGCGGCCAAGGCCAGGCATGTGGATGTGCTGCTGTGCGATACGGCTGGAAGGCTCCATAATAAAAAGAACCTGATGGAAGAGCTGAAAAAAATGGATCGGATTATCAGCAGGGAATTCCCGGAGGCCCATCGGGAAAACCTGGTGGTACTGGATTCCACTACAGGGCAGAATGCCCTGCAGCAGGCCAGGGAATTTGGTTGCGTAGCGGATTTGACAGGAATTATCCTAACCAAAATGGACGGTACGGCTAAGGGCGGGATTGCTGTGGCCATTCAATCCGAGCTGAATGTGCCTGTAAAGTATATCGGTGTGGGAGAGGATATGGAGGATCTGCAGAAGTTCAATGCAGATGAATTTGTAAATGCCCTTTTTGACGTAAAATCAGAGCAGGAGTAAAGGTTTTGGCAAGAATGGAGGCTATTATGGCAGAAAAAGAGATGCTCACCCTGGAAAAATTTGAAGAGGCTTCCGAAGTGGTAAAAAGGGTTACCCAGGAAACCAAGTTGGTTTACAGCGAATATTTCAGCAGCCAGTCTGGAAACCGGGTATATTTCAAACCGGAGAATATGCAGCTCACCGGCGCATACAAGCTGCGGGGAGCCTATTTTAAAATCAGTACTTTGACCGAGGAGGAACGCGGTAAAGGGTTGATCACCGCTTCCGCTGGAAATCATGCGCAGGGAGTCGCTTATGCGGCAAAGGCCTATGGCTGTAAGGCAGTGATCGTCATGCCTACCACGACGCCGCTCATGAAGGTGAACCGTACCAAAAGCTATGGAGCCGAAGTGGTTCTCTACGGAGATGTGTATGATGAAGCCTGTGCCAGGGCATACGAGCTGGCAGAGGAAGCGGGATATACTTTCATCCACCCCTTTGACGATGCCGCTGTCGCCACGGGACAGGGCACGATTATGATGGAGATTTTTAAGGAACTGCCTTTGGTGGATTATATTCTGGTGCCCATCGGCGGAGGCGGGCTGGCAACGGGGGTTTCCACCCTTGCTAAGCTGCTGAATCCCAAAATCCATGTGATCGGCGTGGAACCCGCGGGGGCCAACTGCATGCAGGTTTCCCTGAAGGCGGGGGCAGTTCGCACTCTGGATCAGGTAAATACCATCGCGGACGGCACGGCGGTAAAAACCCCGGGCAGCGTGATTTTCCCCTACATACAGGAGAACATAGACGATGTCATCACCGTAGAGGATGAAGAACTGGTCACGGCTTTTCTTGATATGGTGGAAAACCACAAAATGGTGGTGGAAAATTCCGGCTTGCTCACGGTGGCTGGCCTCAAACACCTGGATGTAACGGGCAAGAAGGTAGTTTCCATCTTGAGCGGCGGAAATATGGACGTGATTACCATGTCTTCCGTGGTTCAGCATGGTTTGATTTTCCGGGATCGGATTTTCACCGTTTCCGTCCTGCTTCCGGATAAGCCGGGAGAATTGACCCGGGTATCGGAAGTGATCGCCAGGGAAAACGGAAATGTGATTAAACTGGAGCACAACCAGTTCGTCTCGATTAACAGGAATGCGGCGGTGGAACTGCGCATCACAATGGAGGCCTTCGGCACGGAGCACAAAGAACAGATTATTGCCGCCCTGGAGCAGGCCGGTTATCGGCCCAAGATCGCAAGGACGAATATGTAAGGCGCAGCGTTTTAGGCTGGAATTCCCGCTTGCTCTTCAACGCAGGAAAGCAAGCGGATGGAAAAACGAAATCGGGCGGAAAGGAGAAATCGGAATGCGGGAAAGCGGGAAAAGGACATTGCGTAAGAGAATCCGGGAATATCTGATGATTACGGCAGGGGCATGCGTGTACGGAATCAGCATCAGCCTTTTTCTGGATCCCAACAACCTTGCTCCAGGAGGGGTGACCGGTATTGCGATCATCCTAAACCGTTTAACTGGGTTGCCTACCGGCACGGGAATGCTGCTCATCAATGTGCCCATCCTTTTGGCCGGATTGTGGAAGTTCGGTCACCGATTCCTGATTTCCACCATTTATGCCACGTTTCTGTGTTCCGTTTTCATCAATGTCTTTTCCACTTTCGAAACAGTAACCAGGGAGCCCTTGTTGGCTTCCCTGTCGGGCGGCGTCCTACTGGCCATCGGCTTAGGGATGGTTTTCAAAGCGGGAGCCACCACCGGAGGAACGGATATTGTCGTAAAATTCCTTCGTTTGAAATATAAGCACATGAAGAGTGGCAAACTTTTTCTCGTAATAGATGCCTTAGTGGTTTCCGCATCCCTTCTGGTTTTTCACGATGTCAATACCGCCATGTATGCTATGATTGCAGTCTTGGTAAACAGCAGGGTGTTTGACATTGTACTCTACGGCGGGGATGAAGCCAGGCTCATCTATATCATCAGTGACCACGCGGAAGATATTGCGGATCGTATGATGCGGCAGCTGGATATCGGCGTCACATTTCTGGAAGGAAAAGGGGGATACAGCAGTCAGCCCAAAGATGTGATCATGTGCGTGATGCGCAATACGCTGGCGCCCGGGGCGGAAGAAATTGTGAAGGAAGAAGATCCCATGGCCTTTATGATCATCACCGGGGCTACGGAAATTTATGGGGAAGGGTACAAAGATATTCTGGGGGAAAAACTTTAGAACAGGGGATATTGGATGAAATTGTTTTAGCAGTAATAGAAAAGGGAGGGGCGTTCATGATGCAACGATCAGGACGATTTCTAGTACGGATTGCATGGGGGATTTTTATGTTCATCGTTGTCTTTTTGTTGTACAAAGCTGGAGATAAGCTTCTGACAGCAAGAGGACATGGAAATGTGAGCCTGGAAAGCTATGTATTCACGGAATCGAACCGGGAGCTGTTGAATCCAAACAGAGGATTTTATTATATATATGGTTTTTACATAAATGATGAAGATACGGATTTCAGACAGGAGGTTTCCAACCGTTTCAGTAGAGACAGGGAGACGAAGCTTGCCTTGGTACAGATTAATCTGCAGGATTTTCGAGATAGACCGATTTCAAAGAAAGGACTTGAAAATCTGGAAGAATTGTTGCGGGAACTGGGACAGGTGGACAAGCGGCTGATCCTAAGATTTCTCTATGACTGGGATGGGGAGAACGAGGAATACGAGCCGGAAAACATCGATCTGATTTTGCAGCACATTCGTCAGGTCGCTCCTCTTCTACGCGAATACAAGGATCTGATTTTTACCATGCAGGGACTGTTCGTTGGGAATTGGGGAGAAATGTGGGGGACAAGCTATTCGGATCCTTCCAGCATACAGCGGTTGGCTAAAGAACTGATGGAAGCGACGGATCCGTCCACTTTCCTGGCGGTGCGTATGCCGATGCAATGGCGCATGGCAACGCAGATTGGAGAGGCAACAAAGGTGGTACGGGGAGATGGGACACTGGCATCCAGGCTGGGATTGTTTAATGACGGGATGCTGGGAAGTTGGAGCGACTATGGCACCTACGGAGAACAGACCAAGGAAGAACACGGTTATTTTACCTATTGGAACAGGGAACAGGAGTTGGAATTTCAGGAGATACTTTGCAAAAACGTTCCTATGGGAGGGGAAGTAATCATTGATAATTCGTACAATGATTTTGAAAATGCATTGCAGGATATGAAGCGGATGCATGTCACTTACTTGAATAAGGACTATGACAGGAACGTGCTGGATAAATGGGCGAGGTATACGGTAAATGAGGAGGGCTGTTTTCAGGGGATGGACGGCTTGTCTTATATGGAAAGACATTTGGGTTACAGACTTCTCATTCATCAGGCTGCTCTTGATTATCAGTATATTGAGGATATCCTCTCCGTAAATATAGAGGTACAGAATGTGGGCTTTGCGCCCGTATATCATGAAACGAAGGTATGGGTCGTTCTGAAGGAGGAAGAGGGCAACGCCGTACATTCCTATTTAATTGATTATGACCCTGGCATTTTGTCCGGTGGATGTGATACGGAAGCGTGTTCTATGATCCATGAGGAAATCTCGCTTGCAGGCTGGACCGGCGGGAGATACGGGGTATATCTGGATATTCAGGATGCAGCAACAGGGGAAAGGATTCTTCTGGCGAACGAACAGGACCCGGAGGAATATGGTTATAAAGTAGGAACGATGGTGATTACATCCGCCAGTAAATGATGGAATGAAATAAAGTATTGCATTTTGTCAAAAAACCAGATATACTTACAGGAAAATAGCTGCGAACATAGTATAGTAAATTTATTTATGTCTGTTTTTCTTGAATATGCTTTCAATAAAAACTTGTAAGGAGAATGCAGCATAGATGGAAGAGCTAGTTTCAATTATTATTCCGGCTTATCAGGAAGAGGAAAGAATTGGGCGTTGTTTAGAAAGTATTCTTGCATCCTCTTATCGGAATCTGGAATTGGTCGTAGTGAATGACGGTTCCACGGACAGAACAGAAGAAATAGTACGGAAATTTATGGAAGATCTGGAAGATACGGGGCCGATAATCAGGCTGATCAACATTCCCAATGGTGGTTTAGCCCATGCATGTAATGTCGGCTTATGTCATTCCAGGGGGCAATTTATTGGATTTGCAGATGCGGATGATATGATTCATCCAGAAATGATTGAACGATTGGCAGCTTGCCTGCGAAGGGGAAATGACCTTGCAGTATGCGGACTGCTTATTTGTGATGCGCAGGGAAAACCGTCCAGGCGCCAGTATCGTCTGAAGGAGCAGCATCGGCAATGTCCCATCCAGGCATTGGATATGGTTATGTGGGAGCAGATCTTAATGAGCGTCTGTCCTGCTCTTTTTTTGCGCGAAAAGATAATAGACGAACAGGGAGCGCTTCAAATTAGCTTTCCTGAAAACGTCTCTTCTTTTGAAGATTTTGCGTTTGTTTGCAGATACATATGCCGTTGTAAACGGTTTCTGGAAGTTCTGCCTTTCCATGGTGTCTTTTATTGTAAACGTCAGGGAAGCCTGACCACCAGAAAATATTCGGCGAAAGAACTCTATCAATCTCTCCAGCCGATCCTGGAAATAGAAAAGCTGGTGGATAATGTTGATTTCATTTCCCATAGATTTCAGTATACGTTTCGATTTACGGCATTTTGGTATGAGCAAGCCTTCCGAAGCAGGAGACCGGAATTTACGCCCGAATGTGAGAACAGAAAAATTTGTCTTCAGGAGATGGAACGATATGGCAAAGAGTTTATGTTATCTTCCAGAGTAGCATTATACAGAAAAGCTGCGATGTGGATTGCCAGGAGATGTCCATTTCTTGGATGGCTTTTGGCCAAATCGTTTGGGAAGGTGGTATTTAAATAATGGATGGAAAAGAAGAGGTCCCGGCCCCTCCCTTTTTTTCGGTAATTGTGCCGACTTATAATAACGGGCATGAGCTAACAAAATGTATTGGAAGCATTCTGGGGCAAAGTTATACGGATTTTGAACTGATACTGATAGATGATGGTTCGACGGACGAGACCCCTGGAATTTGTGATCGATTCGCGCAGCAGGATAAGCGGGTTAAGGTGATTCATAAAAGGAATGAAGGAGCGGCGGCAGCACGGAATGAAGGGCTGTTTCATGCAGCTGGAAAGTATGTGGGTTTTGTCGATGGGGATGACTGGATAGCAAAGCAGCTTTTAAAGGAAGCGGCTCAGGTGCTGGACAGTGATGATCCGCCGGATATTTTTATCTTTGGATATAGTATGATTCAGGAAAATGGCCAGTCGGTCTCCTATTTATGGCCAGGGCGGTCTGGGCTTTATTCCAAAGAACAGCTGGAAAAAGAAGTATATCCCAATATGTATCGTACAGGAATTACGATGCGGATGGGGCTGGTTTCCGGTTCCCTTGGAGATAAAATCATCGCACGTAAACTGTTGATGGAACATTGCTGCAAAGAACCTTCTCTTTTCATTTTTGAGGATTTGGTATGTGCATATGAGTGTGTATACCATGCAAAACAGGTGTACTTTTCCTCCCAGAATATGTATTTCTACAATCGTTTTAGTGCAAGTTCCATGCACAGACGTTATCATGCCGACTTGTTTGAAAACAGCCGGATTGCGGGCCAGTATCTGAGAACCCACATCGGGGGGCTGGATAGCAGCGTGATGGATGGGCAGATCAATAAGATCGAGTTTGACGGGATCGTTTCCGCTTTGTATCAGGAGATACAGTTTGGTTCGTCGTTCCGGCAGTCTTCTCTTCTTATAAAAGAAAAAATAAAGAAAGCGAATCGTTTCCCCATCTGTCCAATGAAAGGCCTGAAATGGTATGAGCGATCTTATGTTCTATTATTGAGCTTCCGGCTTGTTTATCTGTCCCTGCTGTTGGCTAAAACATTGACGGTAATGGTGAATGGGTGGAAAAAAGGGAAATACATTATGACGAAAAACATGGTAGGAAGGCTGATATGGAAAGAATATCCGTAATCATTCCCATGCATAATGCAGAACGATTCATCCGACAGTGTGTAGATTCCGTCAGCTGCCAGACATATCGGCATCTGGAGATTATCATCGTTGACGACGGTTCCACAGACCGAAGTATGGAAATATGCAGGATGCTGCAAAGGGATGACGGCAGAATACGCCTAATCAGCCAGAAGAACGGAGGCGTTTCTTCGGCCAGAAACCGTGGAATGAATGCTGCCAAGGGGAAATACCTTTTTTTCTTGGACAGCGACGATGCAATTCATCCGCGCCTGCTTGAGGAACTGATCGAAAAAGCGGAAGCGTATGGGGCCGGACTCGCAGCATGCGATGTCCAGAAGTTGAAAAATCGGCGAATGAATCATAAAAAGGATCAAACCGCCAATGTGGATGGAAGAGACGGGTGGCAGATCAGTAAAAGTGGAGCGGAATCAGAGGAATGGTTCCAGAAAAAGTATTTCCTCAATCTTACATTGATTGGAGGCAAGCTGGTCCGCAGAGACTGTATCGGCGCACTGTGCTTTGATGAGGGCCTGATACGTGGTGAGGATACCTTATTTCTATATGAATTCATCCGGAAACAGATCCGAATCGCCTTTTTAGAGCGAAAATGGTATTATTACAGAATCCATGCGGGGAGCGTAACTCACTCTAACAAGATCTTGGTGGGAAACCAGTTTTATGAAGTAAGCAGACGTATCAGAGACCGGGAATATGCCAGACAAAATATCTGTTTCGCGATGTATTGGGAAAAGAATCTAATTCTTCAGATAACGCAGAATTATTCGATTCTAAGAAGCCGAAAAAACAGGAAAGAATGCGATCGCTTAAGGGAAGCGGCGGCCTTAGAAAGAGAGCATCCTTTATTCCGGAAGCTTGAAAGGAATATGAAACTGCTATTTTACTGTTGCTTTGACAATTATCCGTTTTATCCTTTCGTGAAAAAATACATCTCAGCTTCAAGGCTGCTTTGGACTGCATATAACAACGTGAGATTATGGACGGCAGGGGAAAAAGAAAGGGATTCTGTGGGAATTATAACCTTTCACTGTGCGGATAATTATGGAGCGATGCTGCAGGCCTATGGCCTAAAAAAATATATATCAGATGCAGGAGCCCAAGCCCATATCGTCCGTTATGAGCCCTCTTTTATGACCGGAAGACATTGGTGGTTCCCCTATATCCCATCCGGTGGAATCCTCTGCCGTATGAGACGTAGTATAGGGGGATGGAAGACTCATCTGGAAACAGGAACGGGTTTCTTTCTGTTAAGAGCAAAAATGAAACGTTTCAGGAAAGAGTATCTGATCGGGAAAGGGGATCGGAAGCTAGTGTCCTCCTGGCAGCTGCGTGGGCTTGCGTATCAATCTTACATCGTTGGCAGCGATCAGATCTGGAACCCGGATGTCACAATTGGATTAAAGAGCGTGTACTTTGGCGCCTTCCAGAACGAATATAAGAAAAAAGTGATTTCTTATGGAGCGAGTCTGGGAGGGGAAGCCCTGGCGCCTCAATACGAAAAGCAATTTTCCGAATTGGTTCAACATGTGGATGCTGTTTCACTCAGAGAAGCAGATGCAGTCCCCTATGTCCAAAGGCTCTATCAGGGAAAGGTGGAAACGGTTTTGGATCCTGTCTTTTTACTGAGCGGAAAATGCTGGAAGGGCGTAGCGAAGAAACCGGATAGGAAACACTATATCTTGATATACCAGACGGAGCAGAATCAGGAATTAATCCGGTTTGTACAAAGCTTGGCGGCCGATACCGGCCTGCCTGTGGTGGAGCTCCAAACCGGTATGGGAAAGATTGGGAAGGATTTCCTGCCGGATTACGCTGTCGGGCCTGCAGAATTCCTGGGATATATCCTTCAGGCAACATATGTGGTGACAAATTCTTTTCACGCGGTTGCCTTCAGCATTATTTTTGAGAAAAAATTCCTGGCCTTTTTATACAGCAAAAGCGGGATTCGGGTTAGGAACGTCCTCAGAATGTCCGGGCTGGAAAACAGGCTGTATGAAAAGGGAAAAGAAGGGCAGATCGATGCAGATATTGACTGGGATGAGGTAAACAGGAAAATCAAAGAGCATGTCCGGTTTTCGGAAGCCTTTTTAAAGCATAATCTTCCGATGCTGTCAGACGGTGAATAGGGTTATGGTACGATTTTTAGACAAGGGCGCTTGCTGCGGCTGCGGCGCGTGTGTAGATGCCTGCAAGCAAGGCGCAATCCGGATGGAACAGGATGAAGAAGGATTTGCATATCCCCGGATTGACCGGACGGTATGTATAGGCTGCGGCCAATGCAGGGAAGTCTGCCCCATCAGGAATGATAAAGAAAGAACGCATCGGGAAAGGATTTACCTGGGGGTACAGGCGCGGGAAGAGAGTCTCCGATTCGCGAGCTCATCGGGCGGAATGTTTTCCGTTCTTGCACAGTATATTTTTAAGCGTCAGGGAGTCGTATATGGAGCTGCATATGGTGATGAAATGGAAGTATTACACATGCAGGCCGACAATATGGAGCAGCTCGATATGCTCAGAAAGACCAAGTATGTCCAGAGCAGGCTGGATGGAACATTCCATAAAATAGAAGAGCAGCTGCAAAGGAAACGCTGGGTCCTGTTTTGCGGAACGCCCTGCCAGGCGCACGCTTTGCGTCTTTATTTGAAGAAAGAGTATTCCCGGCTTGTGACCGTTGATCTGGTATGTTACGGCGTCCCCTCTCCCGGTATCTGGGCATCTTATGTGAAATATTTGGAACAAAGGCACCGAGGCCGTTTGACGGATTTTTCTTTCCGGGATAAAAGGAATCGGGATAATGGGCATGGCCGCTCCTATCGGATCGATGAGGTTACATATACAGGTTCCTTGTATGAGGACATTTACTGCAGAATATACTTTAAAAACTATATTCTGCGTCCCTCCTGCCATAGCTGCGGATTTTGCACAGTGGAGCGAAGCAGTGATTTTACAATAGGCGATTTCTGGGGAATCGAACGGGTCAGAAAAGATATGGATGATGGCATGGGGACTTCCATGGTGATTCTCCACACAAAACGGGCAGAGGAAATCTGGAGCGGTATAAAGGATCAAACCCGCTGGTTTTCTTGTAAAAAAGAAGAGATCCTGCAACCTCGCCTGATCGCCCCCACCCAAGCGGCCCAAAGGCGGAAAATGCTGATGAATTTGTACAAAACTTTGCCCTTTTCGCTTTTTATAAAGCTGGCAGAGCGCACGATCGGATGAAAGGAAAGGGAAAATTATCTTTCGTATGGCTAGTGCTGTTGGTGAAAGACGAATGATGGGATATCAATTCAAAAAAGGGCTGGTTTCCGTTGTGACTCCTGTTTATAATGGTGCGTCGTACCTGCCTCAGATGCTGGATTCCGTTTTGAAGCAGACCTATGGACAGATTGAAATGATCCTGGTGGACGACGGTTCCGAGGATGATACCGTAAAGGTGGCAGAGGATTATTGTTGCAAATTTGCGACGAGGGGATATGAATACCATATTATACGCGCAGAACACCAAAACGCTTCGGCCGCATTGAACCGTGGACTGCCCTATGTAACGGGCGAATATCTGATCTGGCCTGACGGCGATGACGTGCTGGAGCCGGAATCCGTAAAAAGAAGAGTGTCGTTTTTGCAGGAGAATCCAGCGTATCAGTGCGTCAGGACCCTATCCTATTATTTTCATGCGGAAGATGGGACAGCGGCCGAAAGGGAAGAACAAAGCGGCGATCTAGAGAAAGAAGATTTGTTCTGGGATATGCTGGAGGGCAGGACCTTTGTCTGTTGCGGTTGCTATATGCTGAGATCAGAGCGCTTTTTTGAAATATATTCCAATCGGCATATCCCGGAATACGATGTGGGGCAGAACTTTCAAATGCTATTGCCGTTTCTGTTTTTTCACAAATGCCCCACGATTCAACAGAAACTGTACGGCGTGTGCTGCCGGAAAGGAAGCCATTCCCGCAGGGCTCTGTCTCGGGAGGAAGAGGAGCGGAAATACCAGCTCTATGAAATGATGGTTGATGAGATCACGCAGATCTGTGGTATTACGGATGAAAAAGGAAAAAAACGGATCCAATATTGGAAGATAAGACGCAGATATCAGCTCGCACGCAAATATGGGGATGGAAAGCGGATCCTTCAAGAGCGATTTGCGTTATATCGATGTGGCGGATGGGACCGTTTTAATCAGTCGGTTAGAGATTTATTCCGGCGTATGTGTGAGAAACTGCAAAATAGATTTAAATGAAATAGAAAACGAGGAATGTGCAGGATGGAAATGTTTCAATATCTAACAGGAATTTTAGGAAAAAAAGAACGAAAATCCTGGCGGCTGTTGATCCTGTTTAGCCTTATGAATCCGGGGATGGATATTTTCAGCTATTCCATGGTGATTTATATTATCCAAATGGTGGATCGCGACGGCCATGCCTCGAGAGCAACGGTTTTGTTTACTCTCTTAATGGGAATCATATCCTTGTTGAAGCTTTTCTTTGAATATTATAAATGTAAATTATCCAGCCGGTTTGTATATGACAGTATGCACAATCTGTCTATGAAGATCTATGAGGTCCTCATAAAGGAAGATTTGGAGGATCATAACCATAAAAGCGCGGTACAGGCGTTGACGATTACTCGCAGTGATACCATGAATTGCGTAAATATTATGACTGAATGCATTGAAATATGCACGGATGTTATCATTATGGGAGGATATCTTGCGGTAATGATTTGGACATCCAGATGGCCGGGGCTCCTCATCAGCATGCTGCTGGCTGTGGGCATAGCGGGGCTCTATTTTCTGTATCATACAAGGATGAAGGCTTACGGCGAGAAATGCAGGGCCTGTGCAATTAAGACTAATTCACAGGTTACGGTTGCGTACGGCGTTTTTAAGGAGTTGAAAATTGACGACCGCTCTGTACATATCCAGCAGAAATATCAGGATGCGAGCAGGGCCTATGCACAGGTGCAGAGCGAATTCAGATATAAAAGTTACGGTATCGGAACGATAATGCAGAATTCTCTGGTGACGGTTCTGTTTGCCATCCTTGGGATTTTCCTGTGTATCGGAAAAAATCTGACACTTGTTATGGGAACCATGCTCATATACGTAATAGCATTTGCCAGGGTTATGCCAATGGCATTTAATATGATAAGAGGATTAAGCAATGTGGAGTTTTCCAGAAAATCTTATGAAATCTTGAAGGAATGCCTGGACAGATACGAAAAGATCAAAGAAAAGGAAATAGAGGAAGAAGGGCTGAGACAAAAAAAGGTGACTTTCCAAAAAGGGCTTTCCATTAAAAACCTGTCTTTTGCTTATAATGAGAATGTGAAAATTTTTGATCAGGTTTCCCTGGAGATCCCGGCGGGCCGTTCTGTTGCGGTGATTGGAGCCTCAGGCGTCGGAAAGACGACGTTTCTCGATTTGGTCTTGGGATTGTTGCAGCCTCAGAAAGGCTCCATTTTGTATGATGATTATGACATTGTTTCCCGCTCTGATCCGGAAGGCGCCTGCAAAGCAAATATCGGTGAAATAGTTAGTTATATTCCGCAAACCGTTTATCTGAACGGGGAAACCATTCAGAATAACGTGGCTTTTTTTGAAGGAAAGGATACGGTTGACGAAGAAAGGGTAAAGGAAACTCTCATCTGCGCCCAGCTGTGGGATGAAGTTAAGAAAATGCCAGAAGGGATTCACTCACTGATCGGAGAGAACGGAATTACGCTTTCCGGCGGACAGCGGCAGCGGATTGCATTGGCAAGAGCCTTATATAAGAATTTTGAAATCCTTATCATGGACGAAGCCACGGGAGCGCTGGACCGGGCAACGGAAAAAGCGATTATGAATTCCATACGCCAGATCAGGAAGAATAAAACGCTGCTTGTGGTGACGCATCATATGCAGCTGGCAGATGAATGTGATTTGATCTACAAAATAGAAAATCAAAAGCTGGTTAGAGTGAAATGACTGATATGTTTTTCAGGAATGCTTTTTCCTTTGAACGTATAGAAAGAATGTTGCCAAAATGAAGCGGAGGATTAATGTGATTGAAAAAAGCAGGACTGAGTACTCTGCCAAAAATACAACAATAGCCATGATAGCGCGGGTATTTTCCATACTGATAGGATACGCGACCAGGGTCGTGTTTATCCACATGCTCAGCAGGGAATATGTAGGAATCAACGGCCTTTTTATGGATATATTGAACGTATTGTCGCTAACGGAACTAAGCACAGAAACAGCAACCACCTATGCTCTGTATAAACCCATAGCTGAGGGGAATATAGAAAAGCAGAAAACTTTAATGAAGATACATCAGAGATTTTACCATCTGATGGCAGGCGCTGTACTGGGGATAGGACTTCTGGTTATTCCATTTATGGATATTATAATTAAGGATCAGAAGGGTATAGAGTATCTGACGATAATCTACCTGATGTATCTTCTCAATTCTGTAATGTCTTATTTGTTTATATATAAAAAAACGCTAATAGATGCTCACCAGTTGGGATATATCGGAGTTTTGTACTATACTTTTTTTCTGATTGTCCAATATCTGGTACAGATTATAGCGCTTTTATTTACCCGGAATTTTATTCTGTATGTGGGAATTATGATTGTCTGTCTGGTGCTAAAAAATTTTTTTACTTCTCTTAAGGCAGACAGGATGTTTCCCTATTTGAAGGAAAGAAATGTGGAAGAGCTGCCCAAAGATGAGAAGCAAGCCCTATATACCAATATACGTGCGATGCTCATGCATAAAGCGGGAGACGTGCTTGTCAATAATACGGATAATCTGCTCTTATCCTCCCTTGTCGGGCTTACCAGCGTAAGCAGCTATTCTAATTACTTTCTGATCATCGGTTCCGTGCGCCAGATACTAAATCAAATGTTCCAGGGAATAACGGCAAGTGTGGGAAATCTTGGTGTCCAGGAGGGCAGGGAAAGAGTGCGGAAAATATTTGAGGCGTCTTTTTTTGCAGGACAATGGGTCTTCGGCCTAGTATCCATCTGTCTGTATGAACTAATCGATTCTGTTGTGGCTTTCAGCTTTGGAGAACAATATATTTTTACAAAAGATGTAACATTACTACTTTGCCTGAACTTTTATCTTATGGGAATGCGTCAGGCCATTTTGGTATTTCGGGATTCCATGGGATTATTCTGGTATGACAGATATAAGTTTGTTGCAGAAGCATGCATTAATTTGACGGCTTCCATTATCCTTGGCAGATATATGGGAACTGCAGGTATCTTTTTAGGAACAACGATCAGTACGATAACCACCTCCTTATGGGTGGAACCCTATATGCTCTATAAACATCGCCTGCAGACATCCGCCAAGCCTTATTTCATGCGCTACGCCCTGTATGCTTCCGTAACCTTTCTGCTGTGGGCAGGGGTGGATCTTCTGTGCCGCTGCCTTGCGGGCGGCTTCTGGATGGTATGCTTCCAGCGTTTGATCCTCTGTTTCATCATTACCAACGCAGTTTATCTGGCGATCTATTGCCGGACTAAAGAATTTAAGCTGTTAGCGGGAAAAGCTAGAAGGATCCTACAAAAATATAATAAAGCATTCAAATGCTGACACAATCAAACAGAATTTGGACATTGTTGCATTTCAAAATTTAATGTTTTATAATTAGAAAAATGATGCTCGGCTTCCTGTTGATTTTCTGAATGGTTCAAATGGGTCTTAATAATGAATGTTTTGCTGATAAGCGGCGGAAGCAGGATTGTGGACGCCATCATTGATAAATTGAATAAAGGCAATCACCGTATTTACCTGTTAACGGGAAAACGGGAAAAAAGCGTTTCTTATAAGCATGTATTCGAAAAATACTGTTTTTCCTATGAAGACGACAGTATTAAGGACATTCTGGAAAGCATCAAACCGGAACTAGTGCTGTTTTTGGGGGCGTATGATACGAATTTTTCCTGGCACAGGGACAGGCAGGATTCCGTACATTATGCAGCTGCCCTGATGAATATCCTGTCAGCATACGCCATGCTGAGGAAAGGGCGTTTTGTCTATTTCTCTTCCCATGAGGTGTATGGCAATTCCTATATGGATGCCATTGCGGAGACGGAACCGGTATCACCTGCAGGATTAAAGGCCATGATGGTGGCGCAGGGAGAGGGTATATGTGATAATTACCGCCGGACGCAGGGGATGGATATCCTCATCCTTCGGCTCGATCATATTTATGGCGTCCCCAAAAGGGGGCAGGAAGAGGGGGACGTTTGTTTTCAAATGTGCCTGGAAGCTTTAAAAACAGGAAAAATTCCAGCCAACGACAGAAACGTTTTTTCCATGCTCTACATAAAGGACGCGGTGGAACTGGCTTTTCAGGTTATTATGGAGGAAAAACCGACCCGTCCCCTTTACCATATCTCCTCCATGGAAGAAATCAACGAAAAACAGCTTGCCAAGCTGCTGATTAAAAAGATGGGAGCCGGAGTATCCCTCGTGGATAATTCCGTTGGGGAACATCATCAGTTGATTTTAGACGGACGGGAATACCAAGAGGAATACGGGCAGAAGATCTTCACAAATTATGAAAAGGGAACAGAGCAAGTAGTTCAATATATGAAGCGCCATAGTTCCTCATTTACCAGTAGGACGGATGCTGGAGGAAGCTGGTTAGGAAGGCTGTGGCATACCGCTATGTCCATCCTGGGGAGGCTTCTTCCGTTTATTGAGAATATGATATGCTTTATTCCCTTTTTTATGTTGAACAACCGGGCGGTTGGCAGCGAGTATTTTGACCGTCTGGATTTTTACCTGCTGTATGTGCTTTTGTTTGCTATTGTGCATGGACAGCAGCAGGCGATTTTTTCCGCGCTGTTGTCTGTGGCAGGCTACTGTTTCCGTCAAATGTATCAGCGGACTGGATTCGAGGTACTGCTGGATTACAACACCTATGTTTGGATGGCGCAGCTCTTTATTCTGGGAATGGTGGTCGGCTATATGAAGGACAGACTGCATGAAATTCGGAGTGAAGATGAAGAAGAGATCAAGTACCTCAGGGGAAAAATGAATGATATTGCGGACATCAATGACAGTAACGTCCGGATGAAACAGAGTTTTGAGATGCAGCTCGTCAATCAGAGGGACAGCTTGGGAAAAATCTATGAAATCACCTCAAGTTTGGAATGGTATGGGCCGGAGGAAGTCCTTTTCTATGCTGCCAAGGTGCTGTCCAAGCTGATGGAAAGCAGGGATGTGGCCATCTATACAGTGGCCAACAAAGATTATGCAAGGCTCTTTTCCGCTACCAGCCCGGAAGCAAGAAAGCTGGGCAACTCTATTGAATATACTGCTATGGAAGCCATGTATGATGAATTGAAAGAACGCCGCGTCTTCATTAATAAATACATGGATGAAACGCTTCCCCTCATGGCAGGGGCGGTATATGAAGCGGAGGAAATGCAGCTGATTCTGATGATCTGGAGCATCCCGTGGCAGCGTATGACCCTGGCGGAAGCCAACCGTCTGACGATTGTGGGGGCGCTAATCCAAAATGCGACGTTACGCGCCAGCCGTTATCTGGAGGCGCTGGAAAACCAGCGTTATATCGGAGGGACCAATATACTGGCGGCAGAAGCCTTTTCCCTCCTTGTAAAGGCCTTTTTCGACGCGCGCAATAAGGGACTGACAGAATGTACCCTAGTGGAAATCATAGCAGAGACGCAGAAATGTGAGCAAGCGGCTGTCGCTTTGAACAGCAAAATACGCCAGACAGATTATATGGGTATGCTAAAGGACGGAAAGTTGTATATTCTCTTGTCCAATACGGACGAAAAGAACGCATATAATGTGATGGAGCGCTTTCGGACATCCGGTTTTGAAAGCTGCATAAGAAAGGAGGCAGAGTTGCTGCCTTGACGAGAAATGAGTATATTTTTCTGATCGTGCTTTTCATCAATTTTCTGGTGGCCGTCGTTTATGTCCTATGGGGCATGGTCGTGGTCGTAACTGCCAGATTTAAAGAAAAGAAGGAAGCTGTTGAATTTCTGCATGATAATAGAAGGACATACCTGCTCCGTTTTATTGTGATGCTGCTTTGTCCGGTGATTGGTCCCCTGTTTTTTCTATGCTCGTATCTGCTTTATATCACGATCTTCCGTTCCCAGGTGGATCTGGAGGATGTTATTTTCAGCAAAGAGCGGGTGAGAATCCAGTTGAAGGCGGATGAAGAGCGGGAACGCAATATTGTCCCCATAGAGGAAGCCATTGCGGTGAATGAGAAAAAGAACCTGCGTATGGCGATGCTGAACATAGCCAAAGGGGAGATTCAGAATTCCTTAACGTCCATAGCGCTGGCTTTAAATACGGAAGATTCCGAATCATCCCATTATGCTGCGTCCATTCTGAGCGATGAACTGAACCTGTTTCGGATCGATGTGCAGAGGGTATATCAGGAAATGGGAAAAGAAGGCTCCACGGAAACAGAGTGTGAAGAATTCCTGCTTAAATATATGAACGGCATTTTGAAACAGGGTGTTTTCTCTAATTTGGAACAGAAGAAGTATGTACGTATGATGGCAGAGGCAGCGGAAAATCTATACAGGAAACGCGTCATGGGGCTTAGCGAGCAGCATTTGGAAAGCGTATGTCTGCGGCTGCTTGAGATCCAAGCGTTTGACGATTCGAACCGATGGTGCCAGCGGTTGGCAGAGCGGTATCCAAACAGCCTTTCTGCCTATACCTGTAAGTTAAAATTGTATTTTACCATGAAAAATAAGGCTGCCTTTTTTCAGACTCTCGAAGCTTTGAAACAATCGGATGTTGTGATTGATAATGAAACGCTGGAGTTAATCAGGATTTTCGGATGAGCTTGTGAGATATTTTGATTTGAGTGCGTCTTTGCGCGCAGATGGGAGCTAAACATGATATCGCGCCGGAATTATTTTACAATTACGGTGATTATGGCTGTTGTATTTTTTCTGTTCCAGTTTATTAACGTTGCCTTGGAAACCTGGAATATGTTTGAAATAAACCCCTATGTCGCAGATAAGGAAACGCTTCCAGGAAGAGGGGATGTTTTAGGAGCCGGGCAGGAGGCGGTGGGCCATCAGAACGCGCAAGGAACGGAATCGTCCTTTCAGGATAATCTTGTTTATATTGGAAACGAAACAGAGAAGATTGGAGGTGTAGTGCAGGCATGGGCCACATACACAAGACGGGAATTGTATACCTATGGATCCCTTTGGCAGTATGAAGCCGAAAAGGAGGGCGGACAGCCTTTACCGGAGATGATGATTTTAGATACTGCGAACATGGACTGGGAGCAGACACAAGAACTGGATCGTTTGGAAGGATACGTCAAGGAAGGAATCAATCTGGTTTTCTGTAATCTTCCGGATGTCTCCATAATAGAAGGAAACAGCCGGCTTCAGCAATTTCTGGGAATTCGAGAGATAAGGGCGGCGGAAACAACGGTAGCGGGAATTCACCTCTACAAGGGATTTCTTTTTGGAGGAGAGATCATCTATCAGGCGCAGAACGAAGAGGAAAACGAGAAGCGACAGGACATGGAGCTTGCCTTTCCCTGGTATATCTTAGGATCAGGAACCAAGGCCTATATGAAGGGAATACCGGAGGATGAAACGGTGCAATTGGAGGAGCGTCCCGGCATTATCTGGCGCAGAAGCTTTGGAAAGGCACAATGGGGGTGCCTGTTTGCCGTCAACGGCGGATACATGGAGGATGTAACGGGGTTGGGCCTTTTATCCGCAATGATGACGGAGACGAAATATTATGAAATCTATCCCGTTATAAATGCGCAGAACATGATCGTTGCCAACTATCCCGGCCTGTCCAGTGAAAATGAAGAAGAGATGGAACGGCTCTACGGCCAGCCCATGGAGGGGGTGTTCAGGGATATCGTGTGGCCTGACTTAATATCCATCTATCAACAGAATAAGCTGGGCCTGTCCTGCATGATCGCGCCTCAGTTTGATTATCAGGACAATCGTTTCCCGGAACCAAAACAGCTAGTTCACTATATGAAGCTTTTAAATGAACAGAAGGCGGAAGCTGGCCTGTCCTGTATCAGCGTATCGGATACGCCTCTTGATCAAAAACTGTCAGAGGACAGAAGATTTATGGAAGAAGCGCTGCCTGAGTACCGGTTTACATCCCTTTATACAGGGAATATGGCCCAGGAAGAAGTGGATGCCGTTTTACAGGAAGAATGGCTGTCAGCAGTGCGGACTGTAATCACGGATTATACCGGGGATAATGAGATCATAGGATTTGCTTCGGAGGATGTGACGAAACAAAGTATTTTAACAGATGGATTTAAGTATACCTACCGGGAGGATTTCCGGCTGAGAAGCGTGGAAACAGCGCTGGGATATTCCAGTGTGCTGGTGGATATGAACGAAGTGGCTTATTCCGGAGAAGGGAATGAGACCTGGAAGGATATTTCCCATGATTTTAAATGGAATACGAAGTTTTATTTGAAACCTTTCCGTAATTTTGCCGGAACGACTGCCTCACAGTGCGATGAGAGGATCCGAAATTTCTATACCTTAAAGTACACGGAAAATCGGAGCGGGGAGCGGATTGACCTCATGGTTTCCGATCTGCGCGGGCCGGCTTGGTTTATCTTAAGGACAAAGGATGAGGAGATCGTAAGTATGGAAGGCGGAAGCTGGCAGCGGCTGGAAGACAACATATATCTGCTTACGGTGGAGAATGAGATGGTGTCTTTAAACATGAAACCTGACAGGTACGTTTATATATTTGAATGACTAAATTTATGATAGAAGGGATCCTATGAGAATCTGTATCATAGCAGAAGGATGTTATCCCTATGTGGTGGGGGGCGTATCCAGCTGGGTGCATAGTTTAATAAAATCCTTTCCCAATCAGGAATTCGTAATCCTGGCAATCATTGCCAACCGTTCTCTGCGGGGAAAGTATGTATATGAATTGCCGGAAAATGTAACGGAAGTCCATGAGGTCTATCTGGAAGACAGGGACTGGCATAAAAATAGACGGCACAAGAAACGGATCAACCGAAAAGAATATCAGGCGCTTAGAAGCTTGCTCCTGGATCAGAAAGTGGAATGGGATGTGCTGTTTGACCTATTTCAGAAGAAAAACCGATCCCTCAATGATTTGTTGATGGGTGTGGATTTCCTGAATGCAGTTAGGGATTGTTATCGCCTTAATTACAGCCAGATCGTATTTTCGGATTTCCTTTGGATGATGCGTTCCATCTACCTGCCCTTGTTTTTTACTCTAAAAATGAAAACGCCAAAGGCGGATATCTACCATTGTGTCTCCACCGGATATGCCGGCGTATTGGGCAGCCTGGCCCAATATATGCATGGCGGACGCCTTTTAATTTCAGAACATGGGATCTACACCCGGGAGAGGGAAGAAGAGCTGATCAAGGCAAAATGGGTGCAGGGGATTTATAAAAATATCTGGATTGATCAGTTTAAAAAGATGTCCAGACTGGCCTATGACAGAGCAGGCTTGGTTACCAGCCTATATGAACATGCCAGAAAACTGCAGGTGGAGCTGGACTGCCCGATCGAAAAGACCATGGTTACGCCGAACGGCATTGCGGTGGAACAGTTTCAGATGCTTCCGGGAAAGACCGATGAAGAACAGGAAAAGATTCATATTGGCGCCGTTCTTCGGGTAGCGCCAATCAAGGATATCAAGACGATGATCCAGGCTTTTGGTTTTGCCAAAGAAAGGGATCCGCGTCTGAAACTGTGGATTATGGGCCCCTGGGACGAGGATAAGGAATATGCGGAAGAATGCTTTGAGCTGGTGGAGAATATGAAGCTTGACGATGTGGTCTTTACCGGAAGAATCGATGTCAAAGACTATTACGGCAAAATGGATATGACCATTTTGACCAGCATCAGTGAAGGGCAGCCTCTGACGATCCTGGAGAGTTTTGCGGCCCATAAGCCGGTCATTGCCACTGATGTGGGAAACTGCAGCGGATTGCTCCTCGGAGAGAATGATGAGTTTGGCCCGGCAGGCATCATCACCCATATCATGAACGTGGAAGAAATTGCGCAAGCCATGATAAGCATGGCCGCTGATGAGTCCATGCGCATACGGATGGGCGAAAACGGCTATCAGAGGGTAATGTCCGGTTATCGTATCGAATATATGCGAAATACCTATAAGCAGATTTATCAAGACTTCGCGAGCAGTATGTGGCTGGTGTGGGAGGAAGAACCTCAGTCCGCAATAGAAAACGAAGGGACAGGTTATGACCGGAGGATACGAGTGCCTGTACCGGCGCTGGCGGCGCCAATGGGATCCGCAGCGATCGATGATTTCGATTATTCATTCGACGATGAAGACGACTATGATTATATCTGTGATGAGGATGATTATGACCATGCCTGGGAGATTTCAAATCCGGGAGGGATGACAACGGATGGGAAGGGCCCGGCAGATGCGGACGATTATGATTATGCATTTGAGGGCGACGATTTTGATAATACATTTGAGAATAAAGACTCTGATTTTGCATGGACATGACAAAAAGCGGTCAGAACTTCCGGGAGGGATGCAAAAGTGGCAGGAATAGGCGTTAAGCTAAACCATATATTTGAAAAAAAATCCATTACAGCAGATCTCGTGGGCTTTTCTTACAGCTCTGTGATTACCATCGCGCCAATGGTGGTGGTCATCGGAAACATTCTGCTGATGGGGCTGGTGCTTGGGTTTGACGAAGTGCCTTATTTGACGAGGGAGCTGTTTTCCTGCACAGTGCTGTATACGTTTATCTTTTCTCTTCTCACGGCATCCCCTTTTAATGCGGTGTTGTCCAAATATATGCAGGATGTCATTTATGAAGAGCGGTATCAGGATATTCTGCCCTGTTATTTCTTGGGCCTTTTTATGAACATGTTCTTATCCTGCCTTCTGGGCATTCCGTTCTGCCTTTGGGAACACTTTGTCGGCGGGGTAAAGATTTTTTATGTGTTTACCGGATTCTGTGCCTATATTTCCCTGGCTCTGGTATTCTACTCCATGATCTATCTGTCTATCTGTAAAGATTACGAGCGGATTTCGTTGTATTTTCTGATCGGCATGGCGGTATCATTCCTGCTTTCCTTGATATTGAGGTTTCTTTTTCGCTGGGAAATAACGGAAAGCATGCTGTTTGCCCTGATGGTGGGTTTTTTCCTGATTGCGGTTCTGGAATTTACAACGATAAAAAGGTATTTTATCCAAAACAGCAACCGATTTCTGCCGGTATTGCGCTATTTCGGAAGATGGTGGCAACTGGTTGTGACCAACTTTCTTTATATCCTGGGATTGTATATTCATAACTTTGTATTTTGGACAACGGATATGAGAATGGTGGTGGTGAGGAGTTTCGTATGCAATCAGCCCTATGATATGGCAACCTGCCTCGCCATGTTTACCAACATCTCGGCGACCATCATTTTTATATCGCGGGTGGAAATGCATTTTCATGATAAATATAAAGCCTATTCGGAGGCCGTAATCGGCGGGAAACTTGCGGACATAGAAAATACAAAAAGCAGGATGTTCCGCCAGATCTCCAGTGAACTCATGACTCTGGTACGTATCCAGTTTATTATATCCGTAGCGGTATACCTGCTGTGTATTATCTTTCTACCGCAGTTTGGTTTCGCGGGAATGGTTATGCGGATTTATCCCTGCCTGGCCGCAGGATATTTTATCCTGTTCCTCATGTATTCTGGAATCCTCTTTCTATATTATTTTAACGATATGGCTGGCGCGGTATTGACCACTTTTATGTTCTGCGGTACGACCTTTCTGGGAAGCGTGTTAGCGACACGCCTTCCGGAAATCTGGTATGGGATCGGCGTGGTGGCAGGAGCCTTCGTTGGATGGACAGTGGCATATATGCGTCTGCGCTGGGTGGAAAAAAACCTGGATACTCATGTTTTCTGCAGAGGCGTACTCGTAAAGCAGGGAAATGGTCCGGAACCCTCCGGAATGGTATATGGGAAAGCTGAAAAATAAATCAGCAGGAAAGGAGAGAAAACAGTATGGAAACAGCTTATCTTGTCAAGTATGGGATGATTGTCGTGGGCATTGTAATTATCTTGGCCGGCTTCTGGTTCCATTCCATTAAGAAGATGACGGTTAATTTCTCCGTCGTATGGGAGTTTTTGGGCGTCATTTTGATCATAATCGGCACAGTCCCTGTATTGTCAGCCTGGACCAGGCTTATTTCGGCGGGAACAGGCTTCGCGCTGTTCTGCCTGGGAACGATCTGTCTTATGGGAGGGTTTCAATTCAGCCTGCTGGTTTCCCAGCTGACAATGAAAAATCAGGAACTTGCGATACAGGTATCATTGCTGAACCAGGAAAATGAGAGAATCTTGTTTGAACTGGAGGAAATTCATAAACGAAAGGACCGAGAAGATCTTAGCGGGGAGGAACGGACCGGAAATGAAGAAAATCCTGTTTGTAATTAATACCATGGGCGGCGCAGGTGCGGAAAAAGCGTTGCTGGAATTATTAAAAAGGTGGGATGCCACGGAGTATCAAGTCTATCTGTACGTGTTGATGGGACAGGGGGAAATGATTGGCCAGCTGCCCTCCCATGTCCATCTGTTGAATGCAGAATTCAGCAGCGAATCAGTCCTGTCTTCAAAAGGAAGAAAACAGATGCGAAGAAGGGTGACAAAGGCCTTCTTCCGAAACGGAAATTGGTTTGGAAAACTGCGTTACATACTCCTGACTTTTGCATCCATGGTCAAGCGGAAAAGAATTCAGATTGACAAATTGATGTGGCGTATGATGGCAGAGGGAAGCCGGAGATTTGATACGACTTTTGACCTGGCAATTGCCTGGCTGGAGGGAGGTTCCGCCTATTATGTGGCGGATTACGTAAAAGCGCGCAGAAAGGCGGCTTTTATCCATATCAATTACGAAGAATCCGGATACACCAGAGGGATGGATCAGGACTGCTGGAGTCGTTTTGACAGGATTTTTGGGGTCTCGAAGGATACTGTGGAACGCTTTCAGGCAGTCTATCCGCAGTATCGGGACAGAACGGATGTATTTCCAAATATCATTGACCAGGAATCCATCCGCAGGCAGGCAAAGCAGCCGGGCGGTTTTTCAGACGAATATGGAGGCATGCGCCTGCTGACCGTGGGAAGGCTGACCTGGCAGAAAGGATATGATATTGCAATGGAAGCGATGCGGCTGCTGAAGGAGGCAGGATATAAAGTCAGATGGTATGTGCTGGGGGAGGGCGATCAGCGGGCTGCCCTGGAAAAAAAGATCGCCGCGCTGGGGCTGCAGAAGGATTTTCTGCTGCTGGGCGCCGTCGCCAATCCCTATCCTTACTATGCTCAAACCGATATCTATGTCCATGCGGTCAGATATGAGGGTCAGTCCATAGCGGTACAGGAGGCGCAGACGCTGGGATGCCCGATCATTGTTTCCAATTACAGCGGCAGTAAAGAAGCTATCGGTGAGGATATGGGGGGGGGGTATAATCTGTGAGTTGACGCCCCGATCCATTGCCGATAGTATCATCGTATTGCTGAATGATGAAAAGAAAAGGGAGGAATTAGGTCAAAGAGCGCAAAAAAAGAAAATATCGCAGGATCAGGGACTGGGGAAGCTGTTGCTGCTGCTGGGAACAGGAGGCTGATATGGATAGAAAAGATTTATTGATTATCATGCCTGCATACAATGAGGAGAAGAATATCCAAAAGGTTCTGGAGCAGCTGGAACGGCCTGAAATTATGTCAATAGCTGACGTATTGGTGATGAACGATGCTTCCTCGGATTCCACCGGTCGCCTGGTCAGGGAGCACCGCAGTCGTATGGTCACCCATGTGTATGGACTGGGATATGGAAGCGGGCTTCAGTTGGGCTATAAGTATGCAGTGCGCAGGAAATATAAATATGTGATCCAAATGGACGCGGACGGGCAGCATGACGTCTGTAATGTACCCGTTATTTACAAACGGCTAAAAGAAAGTGATGAAACCGGCCGATATCCGGACGTGGTGCTCGCTTCCAGGTTCATAGAGGGCAGCTCGGATTTCCCGGTTCCTGTGGTGAAAAGGGTTGCTTTTGCCCTGTTTCGTTTCATGATCCGCAGGGCAACGGGAAGGCGGATCGCCGATCCTACAACAGGGCTGCAGGGGCTGAGCAGGAATGCGTTCTCTTATTATTCGCAGTATAATCATTTTGACGACAAGTATCCGGATGCAAATATGATTATGCAGATGTTGCTGCTACAGTTTCAGGTGGTGGAAGTGCCGGCTGTTATGCATATGAGAACGGACGGACAAAGTATGCATTCCGGCCTGAAGCCGGTCTGGTATATGTTCCGAATGTTTTTCAGCGTGTTGGCGGTGGTTTTCAGAATCAAAGTATTGCGGATAGATGAGGGAGCCGGGTTGAAAAATGTGGAAGGGATTTAGCGGCAGAATCAGGTTGGAAAAGGCTGAATTTAGGGAAAGCAGCGAATCGATGCCTAATCCGGGGTGCGGGTGGTATCATGTCTATTATTTTTCCGTACAGGAGTGGATGTGCGCTGAACGGGAAGAAATGAGCAAATCCATTTTCCTCTTTGACCAAGAAGAACTGGCTTTAGCGCTGATCGATATCGGTTTTTTTCAAACCAGCGAAATTTCATCGGAAGGGCTTGCGGCGATTACGGATATTCTGCGTTTTTTTCAGGAGAATGGAAAGCAGCTGATTCTTCGTTTTGCCTACGATAGGACGGGGCATGGTTTGGAACGGGAACCATCGTCTGCGCGTTTGGTAAAAAGGCATATGGAACAACTGGGGGCTGTCATCCGGGCGTATCGGGATCATATCCTAGTCCTACAAGGGATTTTTGTGGGTAACTGGGGAGAGATGCATGGTTCTAAATTTCTGACAGGACATTATCCGGCCAGACTGGCAGAAACATTGTTCGCTGTGACCGAGGGCTGCTGTTATCTGGCGGTGCGTACTCCATCTTGGTGGCGTGGAATCATTGGCAGCCCGAACACAACGATCCCTGAAGAGAAGCTGGCCCTGTTTAATGACGGCATTTTCGGTTCGCTAACGGATTTGGGAACGTATAGTATGCTAGGCAGACGGGAAGCCGGAGAAACCAACAGCTGGAGCCGCGGGGAAGAGCTCACGTGGCAGGACGCCCATATGGACGGCGTGCCGAATGGCGGAGAAGTTCTGGCCGGAGAACGTCTGATCAGCTATGTACAGGCGGCAGAAGACATGGAAAAGATGCATTTGAGCTATTTAAACAGCGCCTATCAGCCCGAACAGCTGGATTACTGGAAAAAAGAGACGGTAAGCCGTCCGGACTGTTGGAAGGGGCTCAGCGGATACGAGTATCTGGGCCGCCACCTTGGATACCGCTTTGTCATCCGTGATCTGAAATCCCTTTCCGGTGGCAGGCTGCTGATCGCGGTGGAGAACTGTGGGTTTGCATCCCTGTGTGAACCGGCTGAATGTTTTCTTCTTGTGGAAGAAGGAAGCGGGCAAAGATACTCTGTCCGCGTAGATACGGACGTCCGAAAATGGCGTAGCGGGAAAAAGATCCAATTGCAGGTGGCAATACCGCATCCGGAAGGAATAAAAGGACCTGGAGAACTGTTTCTGGAGCTGAAGCGGAAACGCGATGGGAGGATTCTTCGTTTCGCGAATCAGGGAGCTGGAGAAAGGGTTTCGCTTGGCAGGTTTTGAAGCGCGAAGAGAAGAGGAAGAGACGGGATGATTACATTCTATTGGCTGGTTGAATATGGAAAAGTATTGTTCGGATATCTGTTTCTCATGTTTGTGTGGCCGTCTGTCGTCTTCAGAAGGTATTTGCGCGGAAAATCTAAATTATTCCGATTTGGCTTCTGCGCTACCGCACAGGTGGTCATCGTCAATACGGTTGTTCTTTCTTTGGGGCTTTTTCATATTTTAAACAGATGGGTCGTGGTTATCCTTTTTTATGGCCTGTTTTTATGGAACCTTCTGAAAGGGATTCATTTTGGCCGGGAAGAACAAAAAAAGATACAGGGCCTGTTGTTGGGGACCTATGGCATAAAATCTTTTCTGTTTGCGGATGCGGCAGGATGGGTGAAAGGACAGCTGAGACGGATTTGGAAAGAGATACGGCCCCATTTTGGGGAATATCTGCTTCTTTTCGTGATTCTCATCTATGGGATGATTTATTTTTCCTATGGGGCTTTTCAGGATTGTTCCTATGGGTTTGGTGATTTATATACCCACCATTCCTGGATCTATGGCCTGATGGAAGGAAAAATATTTTCCGCTGGCATCTATCCGGAGGGAATGCATTGCTTCATTTATGGGATGTATGCGCTGTTAGATATCAAGGTTTACAGTATCCTCTTGTTTTTACAGGGAATTCATACGGCCGTTTTCCTTTTGTCTGCCTACAGCCTGGCCCGGGAGGTTTTTCATACGCGTTATACATCGCTATTTGTCCTTGTTCTGTTTTTGATTTTGGATTTGAAGTGCCATAATGCCGTGGCGAGTATGTCGCGGCTTCAATGGACCCTTCCGCAAGAATTCGGCCTGCATACACAGTTTTTATGCGCTTTATACATGATACGCTATTTGAATGCATCCCGAAGCGGGCCAGATCATGGGAAGAAACGATTCCGGCTGTATTGGGATGAAAACCTTCTGGTTTTTACCATGTCCCTGTCGGCTTCCATAGCGTCTCATTTTTATCCTGCTATTATGGCCTTTTTCCTGTGCGTATCCTTTGCACTGTTTTCTCTGAAAAAGATTTTTACCAAAGGGCATTTTCTGCCTTTGGTCATATCCGCCATATGCGGTGTCCTGATTGCGGCCGCCCCCATGGCAGGAGCTTATGTATCAGGAATCGAATTCCAGGGGTCGATTGGATGGGCTATGAACATTATCAACACGTCCATGGGTATTGAGGAGGGACAGGAAGGGCCTTCCGAAGGAATGGCGCCGGAGGGAGCTCATCCGGAAGAGATGCCGTTGGAAGAGAAGCAGGAGAAGGATGAGGATACGGCTTTCGTGGGACAGGAAGAAAAGGCTTCCCGGACATTTGCGGAAAAAATTTCGGAAGTGCCAACAAAGGCAGCAGGCCTGTGCATGGGGATCATCAGAAACGTTTATCGGTCTGGGTATACGCTCATTTATGGAACCGAAAGGGCGAAACAGATTGTGACGGTTACGGTGTTTGCTATATTGCTGTGGCTTGTGTATCGCCTGTTTTGTGCGCTTTGGGGGATCTGTCTGAAAAGACGGATTGACAAGAAATGCTTTGACGGATATATGCCGATGATATTTGCCTCCTTCCTATATATGGCATTCTACGATGCACAGAGTATCGGGCTCCCGCAGCTGGTTGATGGTGTCCGCCTCTGTTCCAGCATCCATATCCTAACGATTGCAGTGATCTTTATGCCCGTTGACATGCTGTTTTCCCTGCTGGCCCTTTTGTGCCGGGAAGCGTTTCTGCAGATATTGACCCTTCTCAGTGTAATAGGAATTTGCGCCTCAACCATACTCCTGGGCTGTTACCATGGATATTTGTACTATGAGCTGACACGTTACAATTCGGTGGTTATGGTGACCAATTCCATTATCGAGACTCTGCCGCGTTATACTTATACAATCGTTTCGCCTACAGATGAGATGTATCAGACGATTCTGTATGGATGGCATGAAGAGTTGCTGTCTTTTCTGGAACGCAGCACGGATGAAACTTATATGCTGCCCACGGAGTATGTCTTTATCTATGTGGAGAAAAGGCCCATACGTTATGCGCAGAATCACTTTTTCAGCGGCCCGCCCTGGCTGGCATTGGAAAAAGATCAATATGATACTTCTGCCAGCCGATGTCCTGAAATCGATGCATCAAATATTTCCCAGGAGGCTGCGCAGGAGGACATTATGCGTTTTTCGAACAGCTGGTGGATTTATACACAGCTGGAGAGCCGTACCATTCTCGAATCCAAGGCCTATGAATGGTGTCAGCGTTTTGCACAGCTCTATCCATATGAAATGAATATCTACTACGAAGACGATGATTTTGTCTGTTATTATTTTAGGCAGGAACCGACTGCGCCGTACAGTTTAGGGATTGGGTAAGGAGTATATTGGATTTGATGAAAACAGCCGATTTCGTACGCACTCTATGCAGAACGATCTACACACTTCCGTATAGGATCATGATAAAGGATGTTCCCACAATCGTTTCCAGGGATTGTATCGGAGGTGTGTTATACAAAAGAATGCATGCAAGATTTTCTTCGCCGACCATTAATCTGTATATGACGAATGAAGACTTTATTTTATTCTGTTTTCATCTGAAAAAGTATCTGAACGGGACTGTGGAGGAAGAAAAAAACGATCTGGCGTATCCTTCAGGGATTATTCACGGGGCATATGGAGATATCCGTTTATATTTTATGCATTATAATTCCTTTGCTGAAGCCAGAGACTGCTGGGAACGCCGAAAGAAAAGAATCCGTTATGATAACATCAGGGTGATACTGAATGCCGGCCCAGATGTGGAAGATGCCATTGTGGAAAAATTCGAACATCTGCCCTATCCCAAAATATTGTTGTCTTCCCAAGCGGAAGAAAAAGAGAACGTTGTCAATCTGAAATGCTATCAGTACGAAGATAAGAAATTACCGCTTGAATACAAATGTCGGAAATGTCCTATAGTCCGCCATATGGATGAGGTCGATTGGATCAAATTTCTACGGGATGGAACCGTGCGAAGAACCCGAATGCAGGAAAGCGGCATTTGGAAGGACTAGTCAAATATAGATCGAATTATCAACCAGCTGCCTTTTCCAGAGCACGGTTTGTAAAGAATAAATACTTGACACAACATCTCTTTTATAGTAACATACTCTTTGCAGCGCGGCAGTGCGCCACAAAAATGAGCGGACATAGAAACGATTATGGAAAGAATAGTGGAACAGGGCCTCCTGTATGATTTTTATGGGACGCTCCTCACAGAACATCAGCGCAGGATCTATGAAGACGTTGTCCTCAACGATATGTCTCTCAGCGAGATCGCCGAGATCGCGGGCATCAGCAGGCAGGGCGTACATGACCTGATCAGGCGATGCGACAGGGCGTTGGAGGAATATGAGAACAAACTTCATCTGATGGAACGGTTCGGCAGGATAAGCAAGAAACTGGAACGAATCGGACAGATCGCACAACAGGAAGAGATCCGGCGGCTGGCCGATGAAATCAGGGAGGAGCTATAGGGAGCATATGGCATTTGAAAGTTTGACCGATAAACTGCAGAATGTGTTTAAGAATCTCCGCGGAAAGGGTCGCCTCACGGAGGCGGACGTCAAGGCAGCGCTGAAGGAAGTCAGGATGGCGCTCTTGGAAGCGGACGTCAATTTCCGCGTAGTAAAACAATTCGTGAAGTCAGTGGAAGAGCGGGCAGTGGGCGCGGACGTGATGAACGGCCTGAATCCAGGCCAGATGGTGGTTAAAATTGTAAACGAGGAAATGACCGCCCTCATGGGTTCAGAAACCACGGAGATTGCCATGCAACCTGGCAAATCCACCACTGTGATCATGATGTGCGGCCTTCAGGGCGCCGGTAAGACCACTACAGCGGCAAAACTGGCGGGTAAATTTAAATTGAAGGGAAAGAAACCTCTTTTGGTGGCATGTGACGTTTACCGGCCGGCAGCCATCGAGCAACTGGAAATCAACGCGCGCAAGCAGGGTGTGGATTCCTTTTCCATGGGCACGAAGAACGCGCCCTTAGATATTGCCAAAGCCGGAATGGAGCATGCTGCTAAAAACGGAAACAATGTGGTGCTCCTGGATACGGCAGGACGCCTGCATATCGATGAAGAGATGATGCAGGAGCTCATCGGTATCAAAGAGGAAATCACCGTGCACCAAACGCTCCTGGTGGTGGATGCCATGACAGGACAAGATGCGGTGAACGTTGCAAAAGAATTTGACGAGAAGGTGGGCGTGGACGGCGTCATCCTTTCTAAGATGGACGGGGATACCCGGGGCGGGGCGGCGCTTTCTGTAAAAGCAGTGACCGGCAAGCCCATTCTCTACGTTGGTATGGGTGAAAAGCTTTCCGATCTGGAGCAGTTCTATCCTGACCGGATGGCCGGACGTATCCTCGGTATGGGGGACGTGCTCACCCTGATCGATAAGGCGCAGGCCAATTTAAATCTGGATGCGGATAAAGAAAAAGAAATGGCTTCACGCATGAAGAAGGGGAAATTCGATTTTGAAGATTACCTGGAAAGCATGAAGCAGATGCGCAACATGGGCGGCCTATCCGGTATCCTCGGTATGATACCCGGACTCGGGGCGAAGGGCGCAGACCTGGAATCCATGGTAGACGAGAAACAGCTTGCCCGTATGGAGGCGGTAGTCCTCTCCATGACGCCCGCGGAGCGTCGTAACCCGAAGCTGTTAAATCCCAGCAGAAAGCATCGGATCGCCAGAGGGGCCGGCGTAGACATCAGTGTGGTAAACCGCTTCATCAAGCAGTTCGAACAAAGCCAGAAGATGATGAAGCAGCTTCCCGGCATGCTGGGGGGTTTTGGAGGAAAAAAAGGCAGGTTCAGACTTCCTTTTTGATAAATAATATTTAGAAAATGAAATGATTACGGAGGTAAGGAAAAATGGCAGTAAAAATCAGACTGAGAAGAATGGGACAGAAGAAGGCTCCTTTCTACAGGATCATCGTGGCGGATTCCAGATCCCCCAGGGACGGAAGATTCATCGAAGAGATCGGTACCTATGATCCGACCAAGGATCCCAGCGAGTTCAAGGTGAATGAAGAATTGGCTAAGAAATGGCTGAATAACGGCGCCCAGCCCACGGAAGTGGTGAGCAAAATCTTCAAGCTGGCAGGCATTGAGAAATAAAGGGCCCGATGTGATGCCTGCGGCGGAATGGAGGAGCATTTGAAACTCCGTTTCTAAACTATGGAACTGATGTCCGCTGAAGCGGACCAGGGGGTATAGTCATGAAAGAACTGGTTGAAGTGATTGCAAAAGCACTGGTTGACAATCCGGATGAAGTCGTTGTAACGGAAAAGGAAAACGGCAGAAATCTGACGATTGAACTCCACGTTGCACCGTCCGACATGGGCAAAGTGATCGGGAAACAGGGCCGCATTGCCAAGGCAATCCGGGCGGTTGTGAAAGCTGCGGCACTGGGAGAAAAAAAGCAGGTTGACGTGGAAATCATCTAACCCAAATTGAAAGAAAAGCTGCTCTCTGCATAAGGGAAGCAGCTTTTGTAATATATCCTGCATCCGAACCTTTATCGGTACGGCAGAAGGAAAGGGGAAAATGGAAAAAAGATTACAAATTGGCATTATCACGACGACGCATGGCCTGAAGGGGGAAGTGAAGGTTTACCCCACCACGGACGATGCGAATCGTTTTCGTAAGCTGAAGGAAGTGATTCTGGATTGCGGTAAAGAACAGCGCACTCTGGAAATAGAAAATGTGAAATTTTTCAAGCAGCTTGTCATCCTCAAATTTAAAGGTCTTAACGATATCGGCGATGTGGAAAAATTCCACCATTGCGGGCTCTATGTGGATAGAAAGGATGCGGTCCGCTTAAGAAAGGACGAATATTTCATTGCGGATCTGATCGGTATGAAGGTGATGGGGGAGGACGGTTCCGATTTAGGAGTCCTGAAAGATGTAATTACCACTGGAGCGAACGATGTGTATGATGTAACGCTTGCGGATGGCAGAAGCCTTCTAATTCCGGCCATCCGGGAATGCATTCTGGAAGTGGATGTGGAAGAAGCGAGGATGAGGGTCCATCTTTTAGACGGGCTGATGGACGTAGCGGAAAGGGAAAAGGACAAATGAATTTTCATGTGCTAACGCTCTTTCCAAAGATGGTGATGCAGGGCCTTGACGCCAGTATTTTGGGAAGGGCTGTGCAGAAAGGATATATCAGCCTGGAAGCGGTGAATATCAGAGATTACACTGTGGATAGACATGGAAAAGCGGATGATTATCCCTATGGTGGCGGAGCGGGTATGCTCATGCAGGCACAGCCCGTATATGCGGCCTGGCAGGCTGTCACGAAAAAGATTGCAGAAGGGCATTTGGCATCCGATAACCATTCCCGAAAGGGCGAGGAAAGCCGGACGCCGCGGGTGATCTACACGACGCCTCAGGGCCGGGTATTCGACCAAAGCCTGGCGGAAGAACTGGCTAGGGAAAAGGACTTGATTTTCCTCTGTGGCCATTATGAGGGGATCGACGAACGGGTCTTGGAAGCCATCGTTACGGATCAGGTATCCATCGGGGACTATGTCCTAACCGGCGGGGAACTGCCGGCTATGGTCATGATCGACTGTATTTCCCGCCTGGTACCGGGCGTATTAAAAAACGAAGAATCCGCAGAATATGAATCCTTCCATGACAGCCTTCTCGAATACCCACAATACACCCGTCCCGAAATCTGGGAGGGAAAAGCCGTCCCTTCCATCCTTCTTTCCGGCGATCATGCCAGGGTCGATCGATGGCGGCTGGAACAGGCGGAGGAAAGAACGCGGCTCCGCCGACCAGATCTGTATGAAATTCATACCCGTGAAAAAAAAGCGCTCGCCTTTCTGGAAAAGGACAGGCTTGGGCATATGGATATGATCGAAGTGATCCGTAAAAAACAGGCCAAAATCCGATATGCAGATGAAAACGGAGTCCTTCTTTACGATCTTCCCAGCAAAGCATGGATGGTCTCCGCAGCGGATGAGGATATGGGAGAACGCCTGCTATCCAGGATCCCTAGGGATTGTCCCGATCCGCTGTTTGCGGTTCATCAGCCCTTTTTAAGGGACAGCATATGCAGACGCTTTGGCGCAGAAGAAGTGAATACCTGTCTGCAAGCCGTCTATACGAAAAAAAAGCCCCTGCCGGAGCCGGAAGGGTTTACGATCTGCGTACCGGATGAGGCGGAACTTCCTATCATTCGGGAGGCATATGGAACGCTTGAACCCGAAGCCTACCTTTTAGAGAGGATCCGTTCTGAAAAAATGTTGGCCATCCGGGAGAACGGAAAGCTGGCCGCCTTTGCGGGTTTCCATGCGGAAGGCAGCATGGGAATGCTCCACGTACTGGAAGCATACCGGGGCAGGGGGATGGCAACGGCGTTGGAAACACGTTTGATCAATATTTTCCTGGATAATGGGGACGTTCCCTTCTGCCAGGTCTTTGAAGGAAATCAGGCTTCCCTGGCCCTTCAAAAAAAATTGGGCCTGCGTCTGGCGCCGGGCAGAATTTACTGGATTTCCTAAAACCGATGCAGCGCTATCTGCGGCGCTGCATCAGCTTCATAATCTGATTCATCTTCATCAGTTCTTCCGGCGTGCTGTATTTTTTAATCGCTTCTATGATAGCCGTCATTTCCTCTTGGCTGAAGGTGATTTGGGCTTGGCGGCTTCTCTGGGCCAGAGCCATCAGGAAGGGCATCAGCTCCTTCTGGGATAAGCCCTGGCTTTCAAAAACCATTTTCTGCAGGAAATCCAGTTTTTCTATGGGGATATCTTTCAGCGAGGGTTCACCCATCCACTGAGGTTTTTCCGAACGCTCTGACATATCTAATTCTCCTTTTCCGGAGGCTTTGGGGCCTCCGTGGATCCAAAATCCGACTGAAACATACGAAACATTTCCATCTGTTCCGGGGAGAGCATGCCGGACAGCATGTTCATGGGATCAAACCCACCGCTCTGGCCAAAGCTGCCCGTATCCTGCGCAGGGTTTTCCGCTTCCATTCCCTGGAACATCTCCATCATCTGTTTCATCTCCTCATACATCTGCAGGGCATTCTGCATGGACTGGAACTGTTCCAGCATGGGGCGAAGCCCTGGAGGACAGTAGTTTTTCATCTTTTCGCAGATCTCGTTTAAAGAAAAAGGAAGCGGTTCGGCCAAAAAAGATTCCGGGTGGGCACGCACAAAGGACAGGGTGTACTGGAATTCCATAAACCTGATCATGACAACCAGGCTCCCGCGCATGTTGGGGGAGCAGAAGGGCAGGAGGATCTTCAATAGCTGTATCTGGTTGGTCGTATACAACGTGTCAAACGCCTGTATGGAATCATTATCCTGTTTCTCCATGGATTTTCCTTCTTCCTTTCACAGAAATTCTATGATGGCGAAGGAGACATGAGAACAAGAAAGTGGCAACGAACTTTATTTGTTGAATGAAAATAGGCTCCATGACAGAGCCTATTTTTACCGGATGCCGGTGCGAATAGCGCACCGGCATCCGACATGGCCGGATTAGCAGAAGCCGTTGCCTCCGCAGCAGCAAAGCAGGATCAGGATCCAAATCCAGCTTCCGCAGCCATTGTTCGTGCCGCATCCGCAGCCGTCATTGCATCCGCAGCCACATCCATTGCCGCCAAATCCGCCGTTTCCGCCTCCGCAGCAGCAGAGCAGAATCAGAATCCAAATCCAGCTCCCACAGCCGTTTCCGCCGAAACCACAGCCATTACTCACACCACATCCACAGCCGTTGTTCGTACCGCACCCACAGCTGTTACCGGAATTATTGCTGCCGCATCCGCAGCCGCTAGCAGTTAAATCACTCATTTTTATTGCCTCCAAATTGGTTTTATGGTTTATACTATGCGGGCAGCATGTCTGTGTTACCAAATATTTTTAAACATAATATCGAAAGGATGTCCAAGGGATCATGCACCCGGTGTTATACACGGCATAAGTTAAAGAAAAGACCCTTGGTAAAACAAAAGGAAGGCTTGATCTATCATGGATCGTGTAAGAAAACTGATTCATGCACAGGAAGAGGAAATCTATCCCTGGGATGGTTCAGGCATAACGGTGGCGATATTGGATACGGGGGAATGTGTGAAGGAAATGTATCCCCTCTGCCCGGATATTCCATTTATCGATGCGACAAACGCAAGAATGCTCCGGCCCTATGGCATGGCTCCCCGGGCCTCGGGCAAAG